>JAQGHS010000356.1 GCA_028291605.1 Planctomycetaceae bacterium
GGACTGCCAGCCGGGGCGGTCGGGCTGCCCGTTAGACGAAATACGTGATTTTTTTGAGGATAGTGTGGATGTCACCGCAGGATTTCGACAACTGGCCGTTGCTGGTCGATGCACTTCCCGAGCCGCCTGCTGGTCTGGATCCCGCCGCTCATCTCGATTGGCGAGCCCTGTGGTGTGCGCCGCAGATTGATCCGACTGCCTGGGTGGCTCAGAACGCGGTCGTCATGGGACGAGTTCGGCTGAAGGCCCGCAGTTCGGTCTGGTACAACTGTACCATCCGTGGCGACGGTGATTACATCGAAGTGGGCGAGGACACCAACGTGCAGGACGGGTCGATTCTGCACGTCGATTTCGGCTATCCCTGCATCCTCGGCAACCGGGTGACCCTGGGGCACGGAGCGATCGTGCATGCTTCGATTGTGGAGGACGATGCGTTAATCGGGATCTCGGCGACGGTGCTCAGCCGCTGCGTGATTGGCGCCGGAGCCTTGATTGCGGCCGGCGCGGTCGTGATGGAGGGGACCATCGTCCCCCCGGGCACACTGTGGGCGGGCTGCCCCGCGAAGAATTTTCGGGTGTTGACTGTCGAGCAACGAGCCCGTCTCCAGCACACTTGGCAGCATTACGTGGCCAATGGGCAGGCGTGCCTGTCGCGGTTTGGGCGCGAGCACATTGATGCGCTATCTGGACTGCGGTGATTCATCACCGCTTTCCAATTTGAGGTGGACTGCTCGCCAGATTAATCTCTTGCCAAAACCTTGATCCAGGCGAGCCCGGCGGCGTAAGCCCCGGGATTTTTCGTCGTGGGATAGGCTTCCAGCCTGTCAATCGCGAAGCGACAAAGCAGTGAACTAAGAGTATATAGCGATCAAAGTGGCGATCGTAGGTTGAATGGACTTCGGGTTTATCACTTGAGGTGACAAATGACAGGCTGGAAGCCTATCCCACGACGAAGAATCCGGGGGCTTACGCCGCCCGGCTCACCTGGAAGAGTCTCTTGGCACGTTGGCTCAGTCTGGATGATTGACGGGCGTTTGAAAGCGACGATGAATCGCCGCAGTCCAAATTTCTCTGGGAATAAATCTCCGCTGCAATGGCTCCTAATCAATGGGCCGACCCGTTTTCTCCCTTGAGGTACGCGCCATGCGAGCTCTCTATGCCATCGTCGTTACCCTCTACTGCGCCTGGTTGGCCGGTTGTGAGTCGGAACAATTTCGGGCGGAAACTCGGCTGCTGGCGGATGGGTCTCTCGATCGCATCGTCTATCAGCCGCCCGATCGGGTGCCGAATAAAGGCCGGCAGAAGTTGGCTTGGAAAGAGGTGCGATACGTGCCTAAGCTGGAGTCGCCTGACCAGCAGCGCCGGTCGTTGAGAGACATGTTACCCTTGCCGGACGATGCTTTCCGGTCTTCCCAATCGAAGTCGTCCAAGTACTACTGGCTGGCCCAAGGCCAGTTTGCCACCGTCAATTCTGTGCCCGATCATCTGGTATTCGAGGCACCGAAAGGTTTGCCCGACGGCCGCCTGGTTCGCAAGCTGGAACGCCGTGATGCCGGCGCTGTGACCGAATGGATCTGGGAAGAAGTGCTGACGGATGTGGTCACGCTGACGGATCAGCGTTTAGCTCGCGCGGAAGCGGCCGAGTTGGCGGTCTCGCTGACCGTGGCGGCCTGTGCTGATGCCTGGGGGCCCGATTACGACCTGAAAGATTTTGAAAATTGGTTGCGGCGAGATGTCACCGATTGTTTTCAGGACGTGTGTGATGTCGCGCTGCAGATGGGCCTGAATAAGCAGAAGCCGCAGCCCTATGCACTAGAGTTCGGTGCTCGGAGCGCGAAGGTGCTCAAACAGCGCGGGCTCGATTTATTGGATGCTGAGCAGCAACCCCTGAAAGATCAGGATGAGATTTCCAGGCGGGTGAAGACTTTTTTGACCGAGAACCTGCAACGGTTGGTACGCGATAAAGAAGGGCAGCCGCTCAAGAGTGAATTGATTCAAGACGCCCTGAAAGGACTCTCCAATGAGTCGGAAGACCCTCCGCGCGAGACTCGTCTGAATCAGGCATTCGCGCAAGCCGTCGCCGTCAAGTTTGGGACTCAAGAGAAATTTGACGAACAAGTCAACCGTCTCGGCACGCGGATTCTGGGCCTGTATATCTGGCCGATCTTGCGTGCCGAACAGACTTTTGATTACCGGCTGGAGGTTCCGGGGATGATCCTCGAAACCAACGGCCAGTTGACTGGCGACCGTACCGTCCGCTGGAAGTTCGGCACGTCTGCGGCGTTTCCCCTGGGCTATGCCATGCGGGCGACCGTGGCCGTGTTGGACGCGGCAGCTTTAGTGAAGCATTTCCCCAAGGCCAAGTTCGACAGGCGTGAAGTGATTGTAGAGTATCTCGAATTGGTCGCCGCCGATCCCGAACTACGGACGGCGTTGAATGACCTGACGCACAAGAACGATCCGACTGCGTGGAAGGCGTGGCAAATCGACCACCTTGAAGCGACGCGGTTGTATGAGCTCTTGCAGCCGGCAACTGCCGGTGCACCCTAAAACAAGGTCGGGTGACCCCGGCGGCGTTGGCCCAGGGGTTTCGTGGAATAAGCTTCCAGCCTGTCAATCGCGAAGCGACAATGCGGTGTACCAGGTGTCTGTGGCAATCAACGTGATGATCGTAGGATGAATGGACTTCGAGTTTGTCACTGAGGTGACAAATGACAGGCTGGAAGCCTATCCTACGAGACGCTGTCTGGTTTATCCGCTGCACACTTGGGAGAAGCACCGTGACGCATATCAGTCGTACTCTTGGCCACCCTGTTGGGTCTCGCTGGATTTGGGTCGTCGCAGTCGCCATGTCGCTGATTGCGGGTCGCGTCTTTGGGGCAGATGGTCCGCCGGTACTGCCGTTTACCGCGAAAGCCGAGGTCGTCTTCAAGGAGCTGACCCCCGCATTCTGCTGGTTTCATCCGCGGGTGGCTCCCCTGCCCGGCTATGGGAAGGATGGCGGTCCGGCGGTCATCATGACGATTCAAAAGCATCTCTCGGCGGACGATCACTATTCGGGAATGTATTTCTTACGGACGAACGATCTGGGTAAAACCTGGACGGCTCCCACGGAGATTCCGGAATTGGCGTGGCAGAAGGGGGAGAACAATGAAACGATCGCCGTCTGTGATGTGACTCCCGGCTGGCATGCTCAGAGCGGCAAGCTGGTCGCCATTGGGATCAAGCTGCGCTATAGCCAGCAGGGAGGTCAGCTCACTGACAAGCCTCGTTCGCACGAGTGTGCTTATGCCACGTATGATCCTAAGACGGACAAGTGGACTTCGTGGAAAATGCTGGCCATGCCCGAGACCGACGGCAAGTTCTTTCTGCTGGCACCAGGCTGTGTGCAATGGCTGGAACAACCCGATGGGTCGCTGCTGGTCCCCGCCTATTTCCGGGGTCCTTCCGAATCGGGCCAATATACGGCCACCGTGCTGCATTGCTCGTTTGATGGTCAGGAATTGAAGTACGTCAAGCAGGGTGACGAGATCGGCACGAAGAGCGGACGTGGGTTTTATGAGCCGTCACTCGCGATCTTTCGCGACAAATATTTCCTGACACTGCGTAATGATTCCGCGGCCTATGTGACGACGAGTGCCGACGGGTTGCATTATGCACCGGTTAAGAAATGGACCTTCGACGACGGTAAAGATTTGGGCAGCTACAACACGCAGGCCCACTGGTTGTCACACAGCGATGGGTTGTTTCTGTGCTACACCCGCCGGGGAGCCAACAACGATCATATTCCTCGCAATCGGGCTCCAATCTTCGTAGCCCAGGTCAATCCGGAGACGCTCCAAGTACTGCGCCAGACCGAGCAGGCCTTGTTGCCCGAGCGTGGCGTGATGCTTGGTAATTTTGGGGCCGCGGCCATCACGCCGAACGAGTCGTGGGTGACTGATGCGGAGTATGTGTTCGGGACGAAGCCGCACGCCAAGGGCGCCGATGGATCGACCTGGCTGGGACGCGTGAAGTGGTCGAGTCCTAATAAGATGGTAAAGTAAGGCTGTAGGATGCGGGCTCTGTTCTTCGTCGTAGGATAGGCATCCTGCCTGTCCATCACAAAGCGACAAAGCGATGAACACAAAGTCTGACGCGATCAAGTGGCGGTCGTATGATGAATGGACTTCGGGTTTGTCACTTGAGGTGACAAAAGACAGGCAGGATGCCTATCCTACGGCGGAGGGACGCTACCATGAGGATCGATATTAAGTTTCGCCCGAGCGCTTATGTGATGCTGATGCTGCTGGCCTGCGGGGCCTTGCGTGAAACGCCGCTCAGCGGTGCTGAGAGCGCCGTCCCTGGGGTTTCGTCCATCGCGACGCACCCGATGCATCCCGTGCTGATTCGCAATGAACATGGCACGCTGATTCGCGTGATCCTCAACGTGGATGAGAAGTCTGATGTCACGGTCAAAGCGCTGACCTTCAAGCTGGAAGGGACCGACGATCTCGGCGATGTCGATTCGCTGACGTTGTTTTCGACGGGCGACAAGGTGGAGTTTTCGCCCTCCAAAGCCCTGGGACAGCCGGTACCACCAGCCACACCGATCACGTTCAACACTGAGCACAAGCTGCGTCCCGGGGTGAATGTGTTCTGGTTATCGTGCCGCCTGAAAGAGACCGCCAAGTTGTCGCATCGAGTGGCCGCGGTTTGCACAGCGATCGACACCACTGCTGGGCAGTTGACGCCGCGTGATGACAGTGCGGGTGTCCGGCAGCGGATTGGCATCGCTGTCCGCAAGCATCAGGATGACGGCGTGCATACCTATCGAATCCCGGCGTTGACACTCTCGTCCAAGGGAAGCTTGCTGTGCGTCTATGACATGCGGCGGCGGATGGGCCGCGATTTGCAGGAGGATATCGACATCGGACTCAGCCGCTGCCATGACGGCGGACAGACATGGGAGCCCGTGCGGGTGATCATGGACATGGGCGAGTTTGGTGGCCTGCCCCAGGAGCAAAATGGCTGCAGCGACCCCGGGATTATCGTCGACCAGCAGACGGGTGAGATCTTCTGCTTTGCCGTCTGGATGAACGGGAAACCGGGCAAGCATCAATGGCGCGACGATGGCTCGGAAGCAGGCTATGAGATCGGCAAGAGTGCTCAACTCTTACTCGTGAGGTCCTCTGACGACGGCCGTACCTGGACCAAGCCCGAGAATCTGACCCGCACTCTCAAGCAGGAGGCCTGGTGGTTGCTCGCCCCGGCCCCGCAGTCGGGAATCAATCTGCCCGACGGGACTCTCGTCATGCCCATGCAGGGGCGCGATGAAAAGGGTGTCCCGTTTGCGACGATCATGATCAGTCGCGACCACGGAGCGACCTGGACCGTCAGTCAGCCGGCCTATAGCGGCGGCAATGAATGCCAGGCGGCTCAGTTGGGGGATAGGTCGATCATGCTCAATATTCGCAATGATCGCGAGCGGTTTCGCGCCGTCTTCGTCACCAAAGACCTGGGACAAACCTGGCAGCCGCACGCGACGAATCGTCACACCTTAATTGAACCCAACTGCAACGGCAGCCTGTTCCGTGCCGACTACGATGCCGATGGCAAGCGACAACATGTGCTGTTATTTGCCAACCCACACACGCAGAAGACGCGGACGCACCACACGATCCAGGTGAGTTTCGATGACGGTCTGACCTGGCCGAAGAAGCATCACATCCTGCTGGACGAAGGTCGTGGCGCGGGGTATCCGAGCTTCGCCCGGGTCGACGATCAACATGTGGGAA
>JAQGHS010000366.1 GCA_028291605.1 Planctomycetaceae bacterium
GGTCACCGCGACTTTTCATCAGTCTTGTTATCCCGAGATGACATCTGCTGGCTTATTGTTTTGATCCATAACTACTATTAGGTTAATGGTTTGTGCATCATTTTGACTTGCTGGACCGGCTGGCCGACTTGCGAATTGATCGCTCCCAATTGATGGCGTTTGATCGGTATTTGGAGCTTGCTGCCGAGTGCTGGCCTCGTTGCATTCATGGGGATAGACGCGGCGGCTGCGTTGGGGTTCGCGGGGATTGGGGGAATGTGAATTGCCCGCGGGGAGTGAACTTCCTGACGGAATTCCCTCTCCGTTACTAGTAGAGAATCGGGCAGACTGGTAGCCTTTTAGCGTCAAACTATCGAGAAACTCGTGGTGGCCGCGGGGTGGCCTGCGGTTGGAAGTTTGTTTTTTTGTGTTTGGAGAGTGAGAGTTGTCCGTGACTGGTCCGAATTTTGAAAAGCTCGAACTGATTCCCGTGATTGCTCAGGATTTTGCTACCGGCGATGTCCTGATGCTGGCCTACATGAATCGTACGGCCTGGGAGGAGACTCTGCAGACCGGCAAGGTGTGCTACTTCAGCCGGAGTCGCAATAAGCTGTGGCGCAAGGGTGAAGAGAGCGGCAATGTGCAGGTTGTGAAAGAGATCTACTTCGACTGCGATGCCGATACCCTGCTGATCAAGGTCGAACAAATTGGTGGAGCGGCGTGCCATGAAGGGTATCGCAGCTGCTTCTTCCGTCGCCTGAACGCCGCTGGCGATGCGTACGACGTCGTTGGCGAACGCGTGTTCGATCCGGCTGTTGTGTATCATAAGTAACACCTTCGAACGCACTCCGCCGGTGCTTGTGCTCGTGCTGCGCGGCTCTTGAAGGTTGTTCCATTCGCTAACAAAGATTTCAGAATTCGATCATTCCATGTCCAAGCAAGTATTGAAGCTCGGTATCCCCGCCGGCAGCCTGCAAGAGGCGACCGCTGAACTGTTCAAGAAGGCGGGCTACAACATCAAGTTTTCGTCCCGCTCGTACTATCCCGAGATCGACGATCCCGACATCGAGTGCCTGCTGGTGCGGGCTCAAGAGATGGCGCGGTATGTCGAGCTGGGGGTGCTTGATGCGGGGATCACCGGATACGACTGGATTCTGGAGAACGAATCGGATGTCGTCGAGATCTGTGAGCTGATGTTTTCCAAGGTCAGCCGGCGTCCGGTGCGATGGGTGCTGTGTGTGCCGAATGATTCGCCCGTGAAGTCGGCGAAGGATCTGGCCGGCAAGCGGATCGCGACGGAAGTCGTCAAACTCACCGAGAAGTACTTTTCAAAGCATGGCGTGTCGGTCAAAGTCGAGTTCTCGTGGGGCGCGACAGAGGTCAAGCCGCCGTTGCTGGCGGATGCCATTGTTGAGGTGACTGAGACGGGGAGTTCGCTGCGAGCGAACAACTTGCGGATCGTCGACGAAGTGCTGCAGAGTACCACGCGGTTCATCGCCAATAAGGCCACGATGGCCGATCCTTGGAAGAAGAATAAGCTCGAGAATATCGCGTTGATGCTGCAGGGCTGCCTGGCCGCGGAAGGTAAGGTCGGCCTGATGATGAACGTGCGGCGTGTCGATCTCGAGCGGATCTTGTCGCTGTTGCCGGCATTGCAGAAGCCGACGGTGTCTTCGTTGTCCGATCCCGACTGGGTCGACGTCAACACGATTCTCGATGAGTCGTATGTACGCTCGACGGTGCCGGGGTTGAAGGCCGCCGGGGCACGGGGGATTGTTGAGTATCAGATCAGTAAGATCATTGATTGATCCGCCCGACGTGGTCTTTGTCGTAGGATAGGCATCCTGCCTGTCAATCGCGCAGCGACAGTGGTGAACCCAGAGTACTTGGCGATCAAAGTGGGGATCGTGGGATGAATGGACTTCGGGTTTGTCACTTGAGGTGACAAATGACAGGCAGGATGCCTATTCCACCATACGGCTTTCGCATTGAGGAGCACTGCCGATGAGTTTGCCTCCGGTCGTGGCCTATAAGGTGGGGGGCAGTCTGTTCTCGCTGCCCGATCTGCCGGATCGCTTGCGGCAGGTGTGGCGGGAACGACCGGGGACATCTCCGCTGCTGATCGTGGGTGGCGGGGCTGCGGCCGACGCTGTGCGGGATTGGGATCGCACGTTCCAGTTCGGGGATGATGTCGCTCACTGGCTAGCGATCGATGCGCTCGACCTGAGTGCCAGTTTACTAATGCGGTTGATGCCCGAACTGCAATTAGTCCGCAACCGTAAGCAACTTGAGCTGGCCCAGCTTGAGAATCGTCCAGCGGTGCTCTGCGTGGTGTGCTTTGTGAAGTGGCTGGAGACTCAGCCCACCCCCCTGCCCCATTCCTGGGACGTCACCAGCGATTCCATTGCCGCCGCCGCCGCAGTGGTCTGGCAGGCCGAGGAACTGGTGCTGCTCAAGTCGTGCGATTCGCCGGAATCGATTGAGCCGTCGGCGCTCGCCACTCAGGGATTGGTTGATCAGTATTTTTCTATCGCGGCTCGCAATCTGAGGCGTCTGACCTGGGTGAATCTGCGAAGCACGGGGCAGTGAAACCTGATCAATGGGCGATTGAGGAATGTCGAGCCCATTATTACTTGCTTCCATTTCATAAGTCGGGCCGCGAAATTGTGTCAAAATCCCGTGCGCTTTGGCACCCCAGAGTGCAAACCGTGGTCGTCGCGTTTCGCCAGAACGCGGGCGGGTGATTGGCGAGGCCCGCTCTCTGGCGAGATGCGGCTACGACGAGGCACTACTCAAGAATGAATTAAAACGGGATAGAAAACTCCGAATCGGTTTCGTAGGGTGCGTGACGAAGTTTGTCGAATGGGGGGGCAGGTGAAACTCAGCTTGTCGACTCACCGGCGAATGGGTTAAATCCGTCTGTGGAAGGGACGGCATTTCCCCTCGACATGGAATTGGTGTGCGGATGACAACAATGGATTGGGTGCTCAGGAATCTCAAGTCCGCTTTGCTTTGCGGCTGGCTGATGGTGATCGTCTTGCAGCTCTCTCCCGCTGCGTGTCCAGGTGCGGATCCCGTTCCCGCGGAGAGGTCCCGCGCGTCACTTTTCTTCCATGTGGTCCGTGAGGGAAAAGCCGGCGAAGTTCAGAAGTTGATTGAATCCGGCGTCGATGTGAACGTCCGTGATGGAGATAAGTGGACACCACTCCAGTGGGCTGCCGAACGCAATCAACTGGCTGTCATGCGATTGCTGATCAAGGCCGGCGCCGATGTGAAGGCGGAGCACTATTTGCAAGGGACTGCCTTGCACATCGCTGCGATCCGTTGTCCGGCCGAGGCTTTGCGGGATCTCATCAAAGCTGGAGCTGATGTGAACTCTGCCAGCAGCGTCTACGGGCCGACTGCGCTGCACTGCGCGGCGGAGTACAACAACGCGGCGAATGTGAAAGTGCTGATCGATGCGGGTGCGACAATTGACTCGGGGCGGATGACGGCGTTGACCGCAGCCTGCAGAAATGCTCAGGGGGACAATACAGCCGCGATCCAAATGCTGATCGAGGCCGGTGCCAATTTAGATCCGCCCGGCAATTCGCCACTCCATTGGGTCCGCAGTCCGCTCGTTGCGAAACTCTTGATCGATGCCGGGGCCGACGTCAATCATCGCAATGAACTTGGTGAGTCGCCGTTGCACCTGGCACCTGGGCGACATTGGGGGCCGAGAGCTCCCGAATTTCATTTGCTGATCGCGGCTGGGGCGGAGATTAATGCGCGGGATAAAACCCGATCGACTCCCTTGCATCGGGCAGTCATGTGCGAGCTTCCCGAGGTGGTGCAGGT
>JAQGHS010000421.1 GCA_028291605.1 Planctomycetaceae bacterium
GGCACTGCCTGTCTCGACTTGGAAGGGAAAATTCTCTGGAAGACCACGCTCGTTTATTACCATCATCATGGCCCCGCGGCGTCACCCATCCTCGTTGGAAAGCGGCTGATCATTCCCTGTGATGGATACGAGAAGTCCTTCTACGACGGCGAGACGAATTCGGGCGTCACGGATTTCCAATTCGTCACGGCCTTGAAGGCGGATACGGGCGAAGTGGACTGGAGAACGCCGCGCAAGGGACGCCATTCCTATGCGACACCGTTGCTGATTGATGTGGATGGGAAACAGCAGATCATCAGCCCTGGGGGTGATCGGGTTTCGGCCTATAACCCCGACAATGGCGAAGAGATCTGGTCTGTAAAATATGTGGGCTATTCCCTGATCCCGCGTCCTGTGTTTGGTCACGGGCTGCTCTTTATCTGCACGGGGTATGACAACGCTCAGTTGCTCGCAATTCGCCCAGACGGGAAGGGCGACGTGACGGACACTCATGTGTCATGGAGTTACAAACAGGGAATCCCCTTTACCCCTTCTCCGATTCTGGTGGAGGACGAACTCTACTTCGTCAATGACGGCGGTATCGGGACATGCCTGGATGCCAAGACGGGCAAGCTGGTCTGGAAGCGTCGCTTCGGGGGCAACTTCTCGGCATCGCCCATTCTGGCGGATGGCAAGCTGTATTTCATCGCCGAAGAGGGGACGACGCACGTCGTCGAACCAGGCAAACAGTACAAACGCCTGGGCACGAACAAGGTTAACGGGACGACATTCGCTTCACCGGCGGTATCAGGTTCGGCACTCTACTTACGTTCCGACAAATCGCTTTATCGGATTGAAGAACGATCAAAGCCGACCGCCAAACCCAAGGCCTCGTCCAGTAAGTCCGCTACTTCGAATCCGGACACCAAGAAAGATTAGCCACGTTCGGTCGTCTGCAAACTCATCTACGGAACGTCGTTTCCAATCGGTCCCATAAGTCCCATCAAAACCATGCGACTTATGACTGTGTCTGCTCGGCTTCCACGACGCCGCGGTAATACGCAATCGTCTTAACCAACCCGTCCTTCAGCTTGAACTGCGGTGTCCAACCGAGAATTCGCTTGGCCTTCGTGATGTCCGGACAGCGTTGCTTAGGATCATCTCCTGGGAGCGGTTCGAACTTCAATGTCGATTTCGATTCGATCTGCGACAGGACTTCCTGGGCCAGTTCGAGCATCGTAAATTCGTCGGGATTGCCGATGTTGACCGGACCGATTTCGTGGTCCTGATCCATCATCTTCATCATGCCCGCGATCAGATCGTCACAGTAGCAAAACGATCGCGTCTGGCGACCATCTCCAAATACGGTAAGCGGATCTCCTCGCAGGGCCTGCATGATAAAGTTGGAGATCACGCGGCCGTCATTCGGGTCCATTCGCGGACCGTACGTGTTGAAGATCCGGATGATGCGGACATCGACCTTGTTTTCGAGGTGATAGTTCATGCACAGCGTTTCGGCGACGCGTTTGCCTTCGTCGTAACAACTGCGTGGGCCAATGGGATTCACGTGGCCCCAGTAGTCTTCACGCTGGGGATGGACGTTGGGATCGCCGTAGACCTCGGACGTCGATGCTTGCAGGATGCGAGCCCGGCAGCGCTTGGCCAAACCGAGAACATTCACCATGCCGACTGTCGACGTTTTGATTGTCTTGATCGGATTGTACTGATAGGCCTTGGGCGACGCGGGACAGGCCAGATTGTAGATCTGGTCGACTTCCAGCAGGATCGGCTCGACGATGTCGTGACGAATCAGCTCAAACCGCGGATGCCCGATCAAATGGGCAATGTTTGTCTTACGTCCGGTGAAGAAGTTATCCAGGCAGATCACCTGGTCGCCTCGTTCGATCAGTCGATCACACAAGTGACTTCCCAGAAACCCGGCTCCCCCGGTAACCAAAATCGTTGCCATAACTTCGCCCGGTTAGTCGCAGTATCACGGATTTAGGAGTTTTTAGCCACGGATTGACACAGATGAAACACGGATTGGATCATCGTGTCTCAGGTCTTCTCCATGGACGTTTTCGATAATTGATTGTACTTCCTAAATGCCGGACAGACGGACTTTGGCCCTGTCTTTATCCGTGTTTCATCCGTGTTAATCCGTGGCTAAAAGATCTTCGTCAAATCGACAAAGATCCTCACAACCGGAGCATTTTAACAGGGGAAGTCTGTTTGCAGTCACCGACGCTAGCAGCGTCGGCCACGAAGAATCCCGGGGCTTACGCCGCCGGGCTCGCCTAAGTCGATCATTGACCTCGACATTAAATGCTCAGCGTCCGCTTGTGCACCGCTAAAGCGGCTTCCTTCAACGCTTCGGACAGCGTCGGGTGCGAATGACATGTGCGGAAGATGTCTTCGCTACTGGCACCGAACTCCATGGCGGCGGCCGCTTCGGCGATCAAGTCGCCGGCGCGCGGGCCGATGATGTGAACTCCCAGAATGCGATCGGTTTTGGCATCGGCCAGGATCTTCACGAAACCTTCGGTGTCGTTTAGCGTCCGGGCACGACCATTGGCCATGAACGGGAACTTGCCCTTGTTGTAGGCGATCCCTTCCTTCTGCAGTTGATCTTCGAGCTTGCCGACGGCGGCGATCTCGGGATGTGTGTAGACGACTGCCGGGATCACGTCGTAGTTTACGTGGCAGTACTTGCCGGCGATGGCATCGGCACAGGCCGCACCTTCTTCTTCGGCCTTGTGAGCCAGCATCGGTCCGCGCACGACATCGCCAATGGCATAGACGCCGGGAACAGCGGTGCGGAAATGATCGTCAATCGGAATCCGGCCACGTTCATCCAGCTGTAAGCCGATGGAATCCAGCCCCACTCCCTCGGTGTTCGGAGCCCGGCCGACGGCCAACAGCACTCGATCACACGTAATCGGGTCGCCCCCTTCGAAACGGACGACGGCCTGCTTTTTCTCAGACTTCGCTTCGAGAACCTTGGTCCCCAGGCGAAATTCAAACCCTTGCTTCTGGAAGATCTTATGAGCTTCCTTGGCGACTTCCTCATCAATCCCCGGCAGGATGCGATCCAGGAATTCCAGGACGGTGACCTTGGACCCCAGTCGTCGCCACACCGAGCTCATTTCCAAGCCAATATAGCCGCCGCCGATGACCACGATGTGCTTGGGAACTTCCGAGTATGAGAGAGCTTCGGTGCTGGTTCCGACACGGTCTCCGTCCGGCTTAACGCCAGGCAAATTCGCGACCTTGCTGCCGGTCGCGATGATGATGTTCTTCGCGGTCAGCGGAGTCATTTCTTTGCCGTTTTCGACGACAACCTTGCCCACGCCGTCGATCCGCCCGGTGCCCAAATACCGCGTGATTTTGGCCTTTTTCAACAGGCCGTCGATGCCCGCAGCCAGGGTCGTCACCACTTTGTCTTTGCGGGCCAACATGGCGGCCAGGTCGAGCGTTACGCCCGAAACCTTCACGCCATGCACTGCGAGATTGTTCTGCGTTTCGTGGTAGAGGTAGCTCGATTCGAGCATCGCCTTGCTGGGGATGCATCCGACGCGCAGGCACGTTCCGCCGAGCTTCGGTTCCTTCTCGATGACAGCGGCATTCATGCCCAACTGGGCTGCCCGCAGCGCAGCGATGTAACCGCCCGGGCCACCACCGATAACCACCAAGTCGTGTTCGTTCGACATCCCGATTTCCAACTTCTAAATTCGTTGTGTTTGCGTTCGATGGGAGGGTGAGGCTCCTGCCGAACCGTAGCCTGACTCTCCAGAGTCAGGCTACAGACAGGGGGAAATCTAGACTTCCAACAGAATCCGAGAAGGATTCTCCATGCATTCCTTGATTCGCTTCAGGAACGTGACCCCTTCGCGACCGTCGACCAGACGATGGTCGTAGGTCAGGGCGACGTACATCATCGAACGAATGACGACTTGGCCGTTGATCGCCATTGGGCGTTCCTGAATCGCGTGCAGACCGAGGATTCCGCTTTGGGGAGGGTTGACGATGGGAGTCGACAACAACGAGCCGTAGATGCCGCCGTTGCTGATCGTGAACGTGCCGCCTTGCAGTTCTTCGGGCTTGATCAGGTTGTCCTTGGCTCGCTTGCCAAAGTTTTCGATAGTCTTCTCGACTTCTGCAAATCCCAGGGTCTCGGCGTTGCGAATGATCGGGACCACCAGTCCCTTACCGCCGCCGACTGCGACACCGATGTCATAGTAGTTGTGATAGATGATTTCGTTGCCGCGGATCTCGGCATTGACCGCGGGAATCAGCTTCAAGGCTTCGACGGCGGCCTTGACGAAGAACGACATGAAGCCGAGCTTGACGCCGTGTTTCGTGAGGAATCCATCTTTGAATTCACTCCGCAGTGCCATGACGTTCGTCATGTCGATTTCATTGAATGTCGTCAGCAACGCAGCAGTCGACTGAGCTTCCACCAGTCGTCGGGCGATGGTGCGACGCATCATGGACATCGGAACGGCTTCTTCCTGACGAGGTCCACCGGCCGCGGCCAGGGGTTGCAGAGCCGTTGCGGCCGCGGGTGCGGTGTGCTGAATCACATCACCGACCAGAATCCGGCCACCCGGGCCTGTGGCCGTGACCTGGCCAGCGGTCAGTCCGCGGTCGGACAATTCGCGGGCGGCAGCGGGCATCACGATCGGGGCAGAGGCACCAGCACCGTCGTTCTTGACCGGAGCGGCAGCAGCCTTCGTGGCAGGAGCGGGGGGGGCGGCAGCGGGTGCGGCCTTCGCCGGAGCTCCGCCAGCCGGGGCTTTGCCATTGGGATCAATCTGCGCGACGACGGCATCAACCAGGACCATTTCGCCGGGCTTGCTCAAGATCTTCGTGAGGATCCCGGCGGACGGTGCGGGGATTTCGGCATTCGACTTTTCGGACTCAACGATCAAGACGTTTTCGTCTTTGTTGACCCAGTCCCCCTCTTTCTTAAGCCATTCACCGATCTGGACTTCTTTGATTGATTCCCCCATGCTGGGGACTTTCAGTTCCACTGCCATGATTCACAGACCTTACTGATTGGAATGAATCGTCGAGAGCGGGATCGCGATTTTTGAGTGCAAAAGGCTGTAACAGCCTGCTCAGTGTCCCTAAATTCAACGAACAACAGCATGACAAAACCATCGGCGGCGGCAAATGCGGGCGAAAATCTTACCGCGCCGTTATTTTTCACGGCGCAAACCGCCATGAGTGACCTACTTCGGCCAATTCTGGAGGTTAATCGGCACTCGCGGGAATTGCAATCAAGGGGAACTGGTTGTCAGTTCTCAGCTGCGACTTGGCAGTGAATTACCTTCACAATCCCTATCAGCGTTCGCATTCAACAGCCCAATTTGCAATTACCACTGCAATCAAATCCAGCAAACAGGTGCATCAATTCTAGGGCGTGTCCAATTTCTGACGTCAACCGAAAACGTGTCCCATGTCTGAATCCTCAAATAATTGGTCCGGCGATCCGTCTCACCCCGCCATTTTAGGCGGGCTGGCGGTACGTCCTGCGGGGCCACCAGGCTGGCCGCTGCGTGACGATGCCGTGCTGGACGTTCTCAAACTGGCTTGGGAGTCAGGGACTTGGGGACATTATCACGGAGGACACGTGAAGAAGTTGAGAGCGCGCGTCTCTGGACTGCTGGAAGTTGAACACGTCATTCCGTGCGCGAGCGGTACGGTCGCTGTCGAACTGGCGTTGCGGGGGCTGAAGATTGGGCCGGGGGACGAGGTCATTCTGTCGGCTTACGATTTCAAGGGAAACTTTCAAAACATCCTGACTTTGGGCGCCGTCCCGGTGCTGGTTGACGTCGGCGAGCGCGACTGGCAGCTCAACACCGCGGGTCTCAAGGCTGCAGTTACGCCACGTACGAAGGCACTCCTGGTGTCGCACTTGCACGGCGGAATGGTCGCGATGCCCGCGGTGATGGAGTTTGCTCGAGAACATGGTTTGCCAGTGATCGAAGATGCCTGCCAGATGCCGGGAGCGATCATCGGGGGCCAGCAGGCAGGGACCTGGGGTGATATTGGCGTCTGGAGTTTTGGCGGTTCGAAGCTGCTGACGGCAGGACGCGGGGGGTTGCTCTATACGAACCGCGCGGACGTCGCTCAACGCATCCATCTGTATGCCCATCGAGGAAATGAATCTTACCCCCTGTCGGAGCTGCAGGCGGCCGTCCTGGAGCCTCAGCTGGATGCATTGGAGCAACGCAACGCAACTCGAGCCAGCAACGTGCAACAGCTTCGCGAACTTCTGCTAACCATTCCGGGATTGCATCCATTTACAGAGTCCTTGATCGATTCTCAGCCCGGATATTACAAGCTTGGATTGCAGTTCGAGGCCGCATTGTGGGACGGTCTGACTCGTGACCGGTTCGCTCAAGCGATGCGTGCCGAGGGCATTGCCATCGACGCCGGGTTTCGCAGCCTGCACCGAATCCATTCAGCCCGCCGCTACCGGGCTGCAAGCCTGCTGCGCGAAGCCGATCGCGCGGACGAGCAAGTGTTGACGTTGCATCATCCCATTCTGCTCACCGAATCGGCCGGAGAGCTGCAGGAAGTCGCTACGGCCGCCAGGAAGATTCGAGATCATGCCGAGGAAATTGCGAGACGGACAGGCGAGTGATCATTGGATTGAGGGATAGGTCGACACGTCCGTCTCTCAGCGCTGATTTGGACGCATTCCTCACGAGTTGCTAAGATGAAGTGAGAAGCTAGACGTGACTTTTCCACCAGGGCCAGTCGATTCCGACTGGGGCCGCCCTTCTAACCGCTGACAACGCAAATGAAGAGGGAATATCATGAAAGCGACACAACAACTGCACGATCTGGGGCAAAGCCTCTGGCTCGATGATATCAGCCGCAATCTCTTGGACAGCGGCACTCTAAAGCGTTATGTCACGGAATTCTCAGTAACCGGCCTGACTTCGAATCCTTCGATATTTGCGAAGGCCGTCAAAGACAGCACGGACTACGACGATTCGATTTCCGAGAAGCTGAAGGCCGGAAAGTCGGGTGAGGACTTGTTCTTCGACCTGGCGATTGAAGACCTCCGACGTGCGGCCGATCAGTTTCGCCCCATCTATGATCAAACAAAGGGCATCGACGGCTGGGTCTCGCTGGAAGTCTCGCCGGTGCTGGCTCACGACACGGCTGGCACCGTTGCGGCAGCCAAGGATTTGCATGCCCGGGCTCAGCGGCCAAATCTGTTTATCAAGATTCCCGGTACGCCAGAGGGTCTGCCCGCCATTGAAGAATCCATCTTCGCGGGAATCCCTATCAACGTGACGCTGCTCTTTTCACGCGAGCAATATCTCGCGGCGGCTGCGGCCTACATGCGCGGAATTGAACGTCGCATTGCCGCTGGTCTGTCCGCGGATGTTCGTAGCGTAGCCTCGTTATTTATCAGCCGCTGGGATGTCGCTGTCGCGAACAAGGTCCCCGAGGCACTACGGAATCAATTGGGGATTGCCGTCGCCAAGCGAGCCCATAAAGCGTATCTCGGATTGCTGGCCTCGTCGCGATCGCAGCAGATCAAACAGGTCGGCGGGCAGCCTCAGCGACTGCTGTTTGCCAGTACGGGTACGAAAGATCCCAAGGCGTCTGATGTGATGTATGTCACGTCGCTGGCAGCGCCGGATACCATCAATACGATGCCTGAAGGAACGCTCAAGGCATTCGCTGACCATGGTGACCGAGGTGCCATCGTGCCTCTCGACGGTAGCGACTGCGAGGAAGTTCTCAACAGTTTTGCGAAGGCCGGCATCGACATCAATGCCTTAGCCAATCAACTGCAGGATGAAGGTGCGAAGTCCTTCGTCAAATCGTGGAACGAATTGATGGCGAGTATCGAATCGAAGAGTGCCGCGTTGCAGGCGGTTGTCTAGAAGCGACAAGATTGGACTGCGGTGATGTATCACCGCAGTCCAAAGCGATCCAGGGCATCGTCGATTTGACCCGCACACCGGAAATCGACAAAATCTTAAACGGCCTCGGAAACTGTCATTGGGAGACGTTCTCGGGACCGGTTTGATTCTTTCTTCATCAGACAGTTGTCAGTCATGCCCGCTACCATCGCTTGTTCGGCCTCTTCTTATGGACCGTTCGGTGCCCAGGCTGCGATCCCTCACTTACGGCAAATTGGTTTGCAGTACCTGGAATTGCCGATCCTGACACAAGGCCAACCCACACGCTACGGCGAAGAACCGCTCATCACGTCTACCGCGACGGAGAAAGCGATCCAACACGTTCTAGGATTTGTCAAAGATCATGGCGTGCGACTGAGTGCCTGCCAGATTGACACGGGTAATCCGCTCTTCAAATCGGCCCGGCAGGTGCTCAAGCGAAAGATGGAAATTGCCGCTCAGTTGGGAGTCAAGCTGGTCATTGGCAACGGGGGTGAACTGGAATCGTCCGATCAACGCGGCAGTTTGATATCAGCCTTGCGGGAGTTGGGTGACCATGCACAAAAACTGGGACTGACCTATTGTCTCGACATGCAGCCCGGCATCTGTCACAGCCATCGTGGCATGCTGGAACTCATCCGGGAATTGCAGCATCCTCAGATCTGGCTGAACTTCGATACCGGGGCGTTGTTCTATTATAACGAAGAGCCGGTGCTGGAAATCGCGCTGCTGAAGGTTGCCCCCTTTTTGCGGCATTTGAACCTGAGCGATTCCATTGGCGAGTTCGACTACTGGTATTTTCCCGCGTTGGGATACGGCGGAGCGGTCGATTTCATGCGGGTCTTTCAGATCATGCGGGACATGGCTTTTCCTGCACCGTTTTCGATCCACGTGGATGGGATTGAAGGCGAAAGCGACCTGCCGCTGGCGGTGTATCAGCAACGCGTCGCGGATAGCGTGATGACCTTGCGCGAGTGCGGGTATTTCACAGCCGCAGGATAGGCATCCCTGCCTGACATTTTTTTCGACAGACAGGCAGGATGCCTATCCTACGGACCTAATCCTCATTCAACTCCAAAGGTCCGCTCGGCTTGGCAACCACGTCTCCCCATTTCTTGACTTGTTGTTCGCTCAGTCCACTCGCCCGTTCGACGACCAGAACTGCCATCTTACCCTGGTTCGGCAGCTTGGCTTTCACTGTCAGGCGGCCGTCATCACTGTAGCTAAAAGCGACATCGACCGGTGTTCCAGCGGGTAGGTTCGCGGGCAGGTCTTGAATGACACATTTGCCGATTTGAGTCGCATTTCCGCCGCTACTGTCGCCCCCTTCGATGATGTTGGCGACCACACTGCGCTGCCCGGTCTTCGCCGTCTGAAAGCGGCTGACTTTAGTCACCGGCAGAGGCGTGTTTTTCTGGATCACAATCTGATTACAGGGCCGTCCGGTTTGCTTCTCGATGCCGAGCACGCCCAGCGTATGGGAGTTCACATTGCGCACGGTGACGGTCGGGGCCTGCCCCTGACCAGTTGCCATCAGCAGACCCGCGTAGATCGCCGCGCCGTGAGCGACCGCCTCGTCGGCCGATAGTGACCTGTCGGGCGTCCGTCCCGTGACTTCCTTCAGCATTTGCTGGACCATGGGCATCCGGGTCGACCCGCCGACCAGTAACAATCGAGTAATCTTGTCCCAGCCGAAGCCCGCCTCACTGATCAGGCTGGAGGTCGTGAATCGTGTCCGCTCCAGCAAGTCGGCTGTCAGTTCTTCGAACTGCGCCCGCGAGATGGGAACTCGTAATTTCTTGTCGTTGAAGTCGCAGGTGTAGTTGGTCGCCTCGCGGGCTGACAGAGCACGCTTCACATCTTCGGCCTCATGTAGCCAGCGGGTGAGTGCCGACGGATCTTTCCGCGGATCCTTCCCGCCGTGCTTCTTCATGAAAGCTTCGGCAGCGAAATCGACGATGCGGTGATCCCAATCGGTGCCCCCCAGATAGACGTCGCCATCAGTCGCCAACGCACGATAGCTCTTGCCGTCGATCTCCATCAGCGTCACATCGAACGTGCCGCCCCCCAGGTCGTAGACCAGCACCCGTTCGGTTCGCTTCGATTCCCCTTTTTCATTGAGGAATCCTTCCTGAACACCAAACGCAATCGCGGCAGCGGTGGGTTCGTTGATGACGTTCAGCACGTCGAGCCCGGCGATTTTTCCGGCATCCAGAGTCCCCTTGCGGCGGGGATCATCGAAGAATGCGGGGACCGTAATGACAGCCGGCTTGATCTGGCCGAGTTTCAATTCCGCGTCGGCCTTGAGCTTCTTCAAGACATAGGATTGCAGGACCTCTGGCGGGACTTTCTTGCCGTTCACGAGGCGCGAGAAGACGGAACTTCCCATTTCCCGCTTCATAAAGGCGACGGAATGTTGCGGCTCATGGATGGCAGCCTTCACCGCTTCTTTTCCCACGATCACCAGATCGCCGTCGAAAAAGAGCACGCTGGGCGTGATCGCATCTCCCTCGGCATTCATGATCGTCACCGGACGCCCGGCGGCATCCAGGTGCGCGATGACCGAGAAGGTCGTTCCCAGGTCAATTCCGACGGGTTTGATGGATGGCTTCGGCATATTGCTAGACCATGACGCTGTAATCAATGAGACGGGTGATCGCGGTAAACAATGTGAGTCAATTTCAACAGAGCCGCGGCTTAACAAAAACCAGTTAAGGCACGTCCGCGGCGGACTTGAAAAGTCGAATCACAAGCAGGAGCATAGCAGCGAAAGTGGAATCTGGAAAGAATTGTCGCGGTAGTCAGTCTGACATACCGGCGTTCATTTCCCCTCAGTTCGTCAAGTCAAAGGATAAGACATTATGGATTCTCGAGGCGCGATTCGAGCCAGTTGGCAGTCTGCCGACATGATTTCAAACATGTATTTAGGTGATCTCACGGATGCCGAACTCCTGGTCCGTCCAGTTCCTGGGATCAATCATATTGCCTGGCAATTGGGTCATCTGATTCAATCCACGTATGGCATTATGGAGGGAGTCTGTCCAGGGTCGATGCCGACACTGCCGGCGGGATTCAAGGAAAAGCACTCCAAGGAAACTGCAACCAGCGATAAGCCGGCCGATTTTCTCACCAAGGCGGAATACCTCAAATTGGCTGCCGAACAAAATGCGGCCGCCGCGGTTGCTCTGGCGAAACAAACCGATGCGGATTTGGACAAACCGTCTCCGGATTCGATGAAAGACTATGCTCCGACGGTCGGCGAGGCTTTCTTGTTGCTGGGGTCTCATTGGCTGATGCATGCTGGTCAATGGGCAGTGACCCGTCGCAAATTGGGTCGTCCGCCGTTGTTTTAGAGGCTCTAGCAAAACCCCACCGAGCTTGTCTCGGTGGATTCGGGCCTTTGCTCTACGCTGATGTCGGACGTAGTGCACAAGCCCGATGACCACTGAGGCAAGCTCGGTGGGGGCGATTTTTTAGCGTTTCAAAGTCCTTTTTGCTAAACGAGGATTTGCTCCAGTCGATCCGTTTGAGTCGACTGTGCACATAGATAACGTCACAAACAACCATTGGGCTCATGCCCAACGCTCGCCTTTTGCTGATTAATACGCAAAAACAGGCCCGACTTATGTGTGAAATAAGCCGGGCCTGTAAGGTGCCCCCCTCGGACACTTGATTCAACTATTTTCCGCTTCCCAGGAAGCTGAATAATCCACGTTTTACCTTCTTGTCTTTATCGTCCACGTCGACCCGTGCCACCGCCGCATCGCCGACTGCCGCCGCGACCGCTTCCATAGCGCGGGTGATCTTGGCTCGAGGTGCCTGCTCCATTAGCGGAATCCCGTTGTTGCGGGCTTCGACCATCGTGGCGTAATCGTTGGGAATGGTCCAGGATATCTCGCGGCCGATCGTTTCCAGAGCCTTGCTCATACTGATCTGGGCGTCTTCCAACCCCTGGCGATTCACCACGACCCGGGTCTTATCCGAGAGACCTTCACGTTGTTCAAAATACTGCATCAGGCGAACGACGTTTCGCAGGCAGGGCAAATCGAGTTGCGTGACCAGCAGCGCCACGTCGGACATTTCCAACGCGGTCAGATCCAGCGGCCCATAGGACTTGCTGATATCGATCACCAGATGCGTGAACGTCGCCTTCAACAAGGCAATGACGCGCTTCAACTGATCGGGGGCCATGTAGGTGTGATCGTCGAGCTGCACCGGTCGCGGCAGCAAGAAGGCCCCGCAGGCGTGCTTGGTCAATGACCGTTTCAGCAATGCATAGTCCAGGCGGCTGATATTTTCGGCAACGTCTTGAATGGTGTAAACCGGGATGATATCCAGCCAGACATCGGCATCACCCAAGGCAAAATCCAGGTCGATGATCGCGACGCTGTTCCGTTCGTCGCGAGCGAGAATACAGGCCAGATTGATGGCGAGCGAAGTGCAACCCACGCCCCCAGATGCTCCGGCAACGGTGATCACCCGACTCGAACGAACCTGCACGTCGGTCCGGCCGCCGCGCTGTTGTCGAATACGTTCGATCGCTCCGAGAAAGTCTTCCAACTTCAAAGGGGACGCCAGGAATTCCTTCGCCCCGTTGCGCATGGCCTGCAGGATCAGGCTTCCCTCTTGAGAACTGCTGACCACCAGCACGCTGGTCTGGGGGAGATCCTGAGTGATTTTACTGACGAGCGCCAGTCCCTTCACCGGATCTGCATCCAGCGAGATCAAGGCGATATCGGGCTGCGTCTGGGCCACGACGTCTGCGAAGAAGTCATAGCGCGAACATTCGGCTTCCAGCCACATGGTGTCCAAACCCATCAAGAGATTCTTGATGGCAGTCCGAGAGCTGTCCTTCGGATCAACGATGGCCAGGCGAACTACTGAATTCATGGTGCACGGTCTCAAATCTGGGGGCTCGCGTGTCAGTCCGCGTGTTAGCCAAAAAAATCAATCGGTCGGCATTCGTCACGAGAAAACCCCCATTCATTCTCTGGATGAGCCAGCGAGCAACCCACTGCTGTGTGGTTTGACGTCAGCACTCCCTGGCTCTGAATTGGACTGTTTTTCTGCGGACAACCGGCCCGTTGTCAATCGTCTAACAAGGTCTGAATCACGACTTCTGAAATAACGAACTCATCTCAAAAATCTGTCGCTGGCCCTCCCTAGCCTCACGTCACTGACACTGAAAAACTCCTTCAAGGGGCAATCATTCCCGGTCGCGGCATTCGTTTCTTGGGTGCTGCGAGTGTCCGGGGCTTGGTTTGTGTCTGGGGAACGGAATAACCGCTCTGCTGAATCTGCGAATCTAATTGCGATGTGTTGCTGATTCCGGCCTGCTGGACTCGAACATTTGCCGCATTGGGTATCTGCGCCGAACGGTTTGTAAGGTATCCCGGTCGGGTTGAGACCCGGGCTTGTCCCCCACCTTGTGAAGCGCGGGCCTGACCCGCATCTCCCGGTGCCGGCGGAGGTGGCGTGATAACTCCTGGCTGACCATCAGGACTGGAGTTGACGTCATAAGGTTGACCAACTGGCATACTCGAATCAGGGGTGGGGGTCAGTGGCATCACGCCGGGATAACCACCGCCACCAGGAACCGGACAATCCGGACAACTGGCTCCGTAATTGGGGACTTCAATCTGACCATTAATAAACAACTCTCCGTCTGTCGGCTGCGTGGTGGACGATCCCGGGAAATCCATCGGAACTTGCTCGGCATCCAGCGGAGCCACCAGGTCAGGAGTCACCATCAACAGCATCTCAGTTTCCGAGTTGTCTTCAAAGACCCGCCGGAACGCCGCACCAATCCACGGTAAATCTCCGAGCAACGGAACCTTGTCTGCAGAGGATCGCGTCCGCGTATTCAGCAAACCCGCGATCATCAGCGTCTGTCCGAAATTCATTTCCAATTGTGTTTCGACCCGGCGGGTGCTCAAGCCGTTGACTGTCG
>JAQGHS010000484.1 GCA_028291605.1 Planctomycetaceae bacterium
CCGCATCGGAATGAACCAATGCGGCGTTCGTGTATGCATGTGAAAGAGACTTTAGGCCTCGATCTGTCTGATCCGAGCTTGCTTAGAAGTCGCCAATGACTTGGTTATCAGAGATGGCTCCCAGGTAGGCATAGGTGTTGGTATTGATGTTTTCGCTGATGAAGCGAACCGCACCGTCACCCATCAGGAAGTGACCACCGCCGACATGCAAGCTGCCGAATCCGGTGGAGTGAGAAGTTGTCCCGACATTGTCGACCAAGGTCGAATTAATCGGCGTGACCTGCTCACCCATAATCATCGCGTTGCCACCGATAGCGGCGGCATTGTTTACTGTTCCTGCCCAGATCGCGTCTCCGCCGACGGCCAAGGCACCCAGAGTACCGGCTGATCGCCGTTCTCCTGCCAGAATGGTATTACTGAGTCCATCAGTAAATGTGCTGAAATTTCTGCGGCTATTCATGTAGAACGCTCCAGCAGGGTTGATGGCAACACCAAACGTGATCGTTGTCGCGGGAGTCTGCAAGGGCCATGGAGTCGCAGGTCCAAAACTAGGGCCAAACGAAGCCACGTAGTTCGAACGACCGAAATTGACAGGGGTGCCACCCGCCGCGACCGTCGCACTCCCCGTGTCGGATGGGCAACGCAGCGCGGGAATAATCGTCTGCAGAGCTACGCTCGTGGGGGAAGCTGGGAAGTTGGTCATGACTGCGCCAAAACCAACCGTGACCGGCGAAGGGACTGCGGTGGTGGAGATCAGGTTGTACAAGGGAGCCTGATCCAAGCCGGGCAAGAGCATTGTATTCCAGCCCCAGTTGTTGCCACCGATAAAACCCGGGGGGAGAGTATTGGCGGTATCATGGTAGTTGTGCAGAGCCAAGCCCAATTGCTTGAGATTGTTCTTACATTGTGAGCGCCGTGCCGCTTCACGGGCTTGTTGCACTGCTGGCAACAACAGGGCGATCAACACCGCGATAATCGCGATGACGACCAGCAACTCGATCAGTGTAAACGCACGACGTGTCTGCTTCATTGGCAACTTCCTTCGGGGAACAAAACAAGCTCTCTATTGAGCAGCGTCACTAGCCAACACACGTTGGCAGCGCGCACAATTCCAGCGCAATTCCATTCTGTCGCTACCAAGTCACTTAGACGGCGCTGCCCAAGCGCTGACTCGGCCATGTCAAGAGAAAAACCACGCGACGGGTCGCGGCGGAGGTGGTAGCTATGAGCAACAGCTAGGAAGGGGTGAACACCTTAAAGAATCAGTGCTTCACCTCCCTACGACCTCCACGGTTTCAACAAATTGTGGGATACGAATCAGGCTATGTCAATACATTAATTGATAAAATATTAACAATTCGAATTATTGGATGCTTGTCTCTGAACACTTGCTAGTACAGAGTTAATTGACTTCTGCGGGTATCCATTTCGAATTGCCGCAGCCGCCGCGAACTCTGGACTGTTGCTCCAATTTGCTCGAACCTGAAACGATCCGACTTTTTGTCTGATACAAAGACGTAATTCACCCGCTGCCGTAGACTGCAAAAAACGTTTTTTTAAAATTTGCGTGAAGATTTTGTCGTCCCCAAAACGACGCCCGAGTGGTGGCCGCCCGGTGTTGTGCTCCACAAACAAAGCAGCCGCAGCGACTTAAGTCGGTGCGGCTGCTTTGAGGATAGGCGCTGCCGAAAGGGGATCTTAATCTTTCGAAACGCTTTTTTGCTTAGAAATCTCCGATGACCTGACCGTCAGCGATCGCACCCAAATAGGCATAAGTCGACGTGTTGATATTCTCGCTGATGAAGCGAACGGCGCCATCTCCCATCAAGAAATGGGCACCGCCAACATGGAAGCTGCTGAATCCGCTCTGGTGCGTGCTGGTGGGAGGGGGGCCTTGAATCGTCGTGTTGATCGGCGATGCCATCTCGCCCATCACCAGGGAGTTGCCCGTATATCCACCATCGGTTGAACCGGCCCAGATGCCTTCTCCGCCAACCGCCACTCCGCTTTGCGTTCCGGCCGATCGACGTTCGCCGACCAGAATCGTGTTACTGAGACCATCCTGGAAGGCACTGAAATTCCGTCGGCTGCTCATGTAGAACGCGCCCGCGGGATTGAAAGTCACCGACGTCGTAATCGTCGCCAGAGGGGTCGACAGCGTATTGCTATTACCAAAGTTGGGCCCGAACGAGCCCATGTAATTCGAGCGACCATAATTGATAGACAGACCAGGCGTCGCCGGAGCGACGGTCGCCGTCCCTGTGTCGGACGGACAACGCAAGGCCGGAATGACCGTCGTCAGATAGGTAAACGTTCCGCTCGGAGCGGGGAACGAAGTCACCGCCGCACCAAATCCCGTGGTGGTACCGACGACCGTGGCAGTGATTTGATTGTAAAGCGGACCCTGATCAAGACCGGGCAGTAGCATCGCGTTCCAACCCCAATTGCTGGTGGTACCCAATGCGGTGTTGGGACCAATGTAGCCGGGGGGAATCGTGTTCGCAGTATCGTGGTAGTTGTGGAGCGCTAAGCCAAGCTGCTTCATGTTGTTCTTGCATTGTGAGCGCCGCGCGGCTTCACGGGCTTGTTGCACCGCTGGCAACAACAGTGCGATCAGGACCGCGATGATCGCGATCACGACAAGCAATTCGATCAGAGTAAACGCACGACGTGTTTGCTTCATTGGCACTTCCTTCGAGGACCGAAAAAATCGCTCGCGATCGAGCCGCGTCGCTCGCTACACACGTGGCGAGTGCGCACAATTCCAGCGCAATTTGAACGCTGTTGCCGTTAAACCCTTCGGGCTCAAGGCAAATAGAAATCACGCGGCGGGGGCGCGACGGAAGAAGTAGCTCTTAGGCACCGAGAGTCGAGCAAACCGGTCGTGGGTCCGGGGGAGATTCGCCTCTCTACGACGTCCTTGACTCCAGACGAATTGTCTGAATGCAGTTGGAGCATGTCAATAACTTGATCGATTACAAATCTATTAAGTATTGGAGATGGTGTGCGCAACCTGCCCGGCACATAGGCATTAGAAATTCATCCCGGGCTGGAGTTAGCTTCTCCATTCAGCGCGACACATAGTTTCCTACCGAAACAGCCACCCGCACAGGGCTTACGACTTAGAAAGGTAGAACGAGTCTCCAGACTCGTTTGGGCTCGTAACAAATGATGTCGCAGTCCAAAAATCCCCGGGAGCTTCGCGCAGCGCCAGGTTGCGTTCACTTGAGACGCGCGGTGAATTGCGAAGGTCTAGTATTTAAACCAACCTGACTCGGCGTGACGCTCGCAGGGTACGAATCGTGTTTCGAGCCGGTTGTTACGGGCTCAAACGAGTCTGGAGACTCATTCTACAGGTTCATCTCACGTCGGCATGCCGTTGACATCCCTCGATTAGGCTGTAGAATTTGCTCAACGCCGCTCTTCTAGCCTGCTCTCAGGTGGGCCAACTGAGTGGACATCCAGCCTGCAAATGGCATTTGCGCCTGAGTTCGCACCCAAGGGATGTTCCGAGTTGGTCAGTCGTGACTCTCTTTCGGCAACTTTGGCTGAGATCCGTTTTGGCTGGGGTATTTGTTCTTTCCACCCCGCGATTCTCTGGCAGAATCATCCCTGAAATGTGGGGATCGCTGGTGACGAGCGAACAAAATCCGGTATAAATGGAATAGCTGGCCTGTGTTCTGGCAAGTCTCACGAGCGGCAATGCGTGACTGCACCGCGCTGAGAGAATGAGTCGCATGGGTCTGCGAACATCCGGGTTCAGACGGCCGAAACCTTCGATCCCCGGAAAAGGAGAGCTGCATGTTTGCTGTGTTTATGCCAGGGCCGCTGGAGCTGATCATTTTTGGAGTGATCATTCTCCTGCTATTTGGTTCGCGGCTGCCAGGTGTTATGAAATCGATGGGTTCCAGCATTTCGGAATTCAAAAAAGGTGTCCGGGAAAACGAAGACGATCACGACTCCAAGAACTCAAAAAAACCGTAACTCCGTATCTAACTGCTAAAATTCAGTGTGATGCCCTCCGCGTGGGTGTGATAGACCTCGCTGGAACCCCATCACCGGTTAATCCAGTACATCGTCAGTTGTAAAGGAACTCGTCATGTCTGAACCAATTCTGGCTTTCTTCCCCGGTGGAATTGGGCCGATGGAAATGATCATTTTCGGCGTGATTGCCTTGTTGCTGTTTGGCAAGCGTCTGCCCGAAGTGGCTCGCAGCCTGGGCAAGGGAATCGTGGAATTCAAGAAGGGCGTGCGCGGGATCGAGGACGACATGGAGGACAACATGTCGAAGCGTTCCAGCCAGCCTCAATCGAGACCGATTCCCGAAGACGATCGCGCCGAAGTCACGGCCCCCAAGTTCGAACCACCTCAATTCGAACCGACTTCCGAAGAGAAATAGATCTCGTTTCCGGAATGAGCTCGTTCCAGGGAACGACTGCCGTCTGATTCATGAACGATCGCGTGCACTACGACACGCAGACAATTTATCGCGGGAATGGAGATGACGAATCGCATCTCCATTCCCACGAACGGAATGCACAGCCCGACCGCCATTGAGCGGCCGGGGTGTCGCAGTAAATCGATGCCATCCGCAGAGAACTTTGCCCACCTTCGCCCAGCTCCTGATTGACCAATTGGGGGCAACAGCGGCCCCTCCATGTTCGTGAGTTGTCGTTTCATGTGGATCAAAATCTGCGGAATTCGTGACGCAGCCACCGCATGCTTCTTAGCTGACATGGGGGTCGATGCCATTGGGTTGAACTTCTACGCGCCCAGTCCACGCTCCGTGACCCGGGAACAGGCGG
>JAQGHS010000496.1 GCA_028291605.1 Planctomycetaceae bacterium
ATCCCGCTCGACAGGGCCAGGACCGGTGACAGTGTTAAGACTTTCAGTCCGAGGATGATCTCGACCACGAAGAGCAACGAACACGAGATCACACTGCCCGCCCACACATGAGCGATCTGGCGTTCGACAAACGTGATGGGCCCAGAACGCCGTCGCAGTCTCCAGAAGATCGCCGCCCACGCACCCAGACCAACCGTCCACAAACCCAGATAGGGCTCCGGTCGGTCGATGTGCTGCAGCTTGAACCAGTTGGTAGCCAGGCACAACAACAGCAGGACCAGGCTGTGCCACATCCACAGCAGGCCCCAGTTCTCGAGAACCGCGGCGTGATGAGTTTCGCGCAACATGCGACTGATAATGCCGCTGAGGTTGGTCAACCGGGCCGAAATAGGTTCGTTTGCCAGAAATGCTTCCAGGTCGTCGGCGAGAGCGCTCGCCGACTGGTAGCGTAATTCCTGCGGTTTTTGCAGGCATTTCAGAGCGATCATTTCCAGATCAGGGTCAGCCTGCGGATTCAAAAGTCGGGGCGGCAGGGGGTCTTGTTCCAGGACCAGCATGACCGTATCAAACGGAGTCGCCGCCTGAAACGGCGGACGCCCGGTCAGCATCTGGTAGAGAATCGCACCGAGGCTGTAGACGTCGGTTGTGACGCCCACCGCACCCCGGCGTCCTGCCGCCTGCTCGGGTGCCATGTAACTGGGGGTCCCCAGGATGGCGCCGGTCTGCGTCAAACTGGGCGGGCCACCGTCGCTGTCGCCCTCAACCGACGTCCGTTTCGCCAGACCAAAATCGGTGATCAGCGGCAGGCCGTCCCGGTCGATTAAGATGTTGGACGGCTTGAGATCGCGATGCAGGATGCCGCCAGCATGTGCCGCCGCGACCGCGCGACAGACAGGAGCCAGCAGCGCGGCGGCCTCGCGCGGCCCGATTGGTCCGTCGAGCAACCGGCGGGACAGAGTCGTTCCCTCGACATACTTCATGCTGAAGTAGGGCTGGCCCTCTTGCTCACCCACTTCATAGACGGGCGTAATATGCGGATGATCCAGCGCCGCAGCGGCAGCCGCTTCGTGCAGAAAGCGGGCGATATCCCCCGATGAGGCATGTTCGCCACGCAGCAGGACCTTGAGCGCCACGACCCGTCCGAGCGAGATCTGGCGCGCCCGGTATACGACGCCCATGCCTCCACGGCCAATCTCAGCCAGCAATTCGTAATCGCCGAAGGTGCGAACGGGAGCACCCACAACGTCCTGCTTCACTGTGGGCAACACGAGACCGGGCATGACGTGGATGCCCGGAACAATCGTGACTTCGTCGTGCAGACTCCCCAGATCATCAGCAAGTTGGGCCGTCGCCCACAATTCACGCAGTTCCACTGCCAGCTCAGGATGTTGCCGAGCAACCTCGTCGAAGGGAGGTGGTTGCCCTTTTCTAGCGGCCTCTAACAGCTCATCGATTAGTCTCGCAAGCTGCGAATCTCGCTCAACATCAGAGGACGGAACCACGGGTTTGATCCTCTATTGAGGCGGGTAGCCACGCTTACCTGAGCGTTGGACAACGTTCGCGCCACCAACGTTCTGGCGAACGTGGCTACACACACAACTTTATCTGTCGAGGCGTTACGGTATCGCCTGGCAGGTGATTTTCAATTTGATCTGTTTGACTTTGTCCTGATTCGTTTCGATCTCAACCCGCAACGGCTTGAGCGCCGTGTAAACCGCTTCGCGATTGCTCGGGGCGACCTTCACGAATAACTCATAGCGACGGTGATCTCCCGCCTGCCCTTTGAATTTGGTGTCCGGCTTCAGTTCGAATGTGAACCGATTGTCAGGACAGTCCACTTTGACAATCTTCAATTCGTCAGGCACACCGCGCGTATACATGAACAGTCGCGAGACCAGCGGCTCCTTGGGATCGAAGGCACTCAGCGCAAGCTGCATCCGTTCTTCATGCCAGCCCGGGCCGAAGATCTGTAGCGGTCCGCTGCGCTTCGCAACGGCATCGACTTTCAACGAGATGGGTTCCGGGGTCAGGACTTTCACGGTGACCGTGTCAGAAAATTGTCCGACCGGAACGTCCGCGCTTAACTCGGCCTTGATGTTATAGCCCTTTTTGACCTTCAGTTCGGCCAATTTTTCGGCACTCATTGGCGTCGAGGTAAACTTCAACTTGGGACTCGTGCTCGTGACTGATTCCAGCTCGAATTTGTCCGAGACTGCCGATGTGAGCGTTCCAACGAATTCCTTCGACTGGCCTTCCGCAAGGTCGCCGAAGCTCCACTGGCCGACAGGTTCGAGGACAATCCGTTTGACGATCTTGCCCTTCACGTGCATCTTGACTTCTGCTTGATCCGGATCATTGGTCTTGACGGGCGCATACTGGCGAAATTCCAGATTCTCACTCTTGACGTGCCATTTCACGGTCGCCTTGGCGATCTCGTTGGGTTTCAAGAGCAATTTATCCACCTCGAAACTGGTACAAGTCGAGCAACTGGGCGGGCCTTTTTCGAGCGTTAGATCGGCCGTTCCTACGTTCTTGATCTCGAAGACATGCTCAAATTGCTGTCCGACTTCCGTCGATCCAAAATCGAAAGTGTCGCCCCCCAAGACCTCGGCTTTGGGTTTGCCTTTTGCTGCGTCGGCCTTAGCGGGTGTCGCCGGAGTGGCCGCGGCGGCAGGAGTCTCGGGCTTGGGTGCCGTAGCCTGCGGGGTACCGGAATCGCACCCCATGGCACAACTCGTCAAGACCCCAATCGCCAGACAGTTCACGAAACATTGAGACCAGATGTTGATTGTCGACCACACCATGATATCCGGAATTCCTCTATCAAATACGCCGCTTCGACACCCTCGCTGGTGCTGTCTGCGGCAATGAACCCATTTCAATTCTCAATCCCCCACCGACGTAGGTCAGGCTGTGCCTGACATCTTCGGCCATTCTTTGAGGGGCACTTTTCTACGTTGATAAGTTTCCATCGTCAGGCACAGCCTGACCTGCTCAATCTACCTTGCTTACAGCCAACTGCTCCATCCGTTTCCGCACTCTTTCTACTAACCATTTATCCCGATGCCCTGCGGCATGATTGACGTCATCCTGTTCCAGTGCCCGCCGAGCCGTCGTGGCCGCCAGTTTGGTATCGCCAGCAGCCTGAAAAACGTCAGCTGCGTCGGCCTGCAACTCCGCATTGTGAGGGTATCTTAGCAGGGCAACTTGCATTTCCCGCACCGCTGCCTCGTAGTCTTCCTTTCGGCCTGATTTCTCCGCCACTGCATTGTAAAACATCCCGAGAGCTCGATGGGTATGGAAGCTGAGCGGGTTCCGCTCGATTGCCGCCCACTGGGCGACAACCGCACGTTGAAAATCTGCGTCGTCTGGCTCGGGATTCGATCTCCATTTTGCAAATAACACCTCGGCGAGCCGTTCCCAAGGCTCTGGTGCCAACGAATCGGCCACTGTCGCTTGTTGATAGAGTTGTTCGCGTTGCGAGGGCAACTTGGCAAAGTCCGCACGAGTCAGCAGCGATTGGACTTGTCCCACCGGCTGCGCCGCAGTCCAGAAGCCTCCACCCAATAATGCCAAGCCTCCTGCCAAAACACCCCAGCTCCCCCACTTCGGTAAGTTAACTTCGGTCCCCACAGGCGTCTCACTGACGGCAAAAATCGCCACCAGCACCAACAATTGTGTGATCGCCGGCATTCCAATGCCTCCGGCGCCACACAAATGGGTCAGCAATCCTAAACTTGCCGCCATCCAGCTCAAAGGTCGAATTGCCTCGACGGGCAAAATTACATCAAGCACCAGAATCGCGACACTCCACGCCACCGCGAAGGCCAGTAACGGCGTTTCCAGGGCTCCTTCCACCAGCCACAACGACAATAGACTGACCAGCGCTCCCCAACGAATCGGACTCGACCAGCCATTCATCCTTACGCTGGTGATATCCGCTTCTAATGGCGCTTTACGCGGCAGAACCCTTGGCTGTGGGATTTTTCGCGCCGGACGGGGAGGAACACCCGATTCCGACACCGAAGGTGGCAACGGAATGGCTGCAGGGGTTGGAACTTGCGCGGAATTCTCGGCGTCGCCTGCGGTGGGTAATGTTGACTGCGCTGCTCCCGACCACAGACTTCTAGTCAGGCAAACGACAAGCCAGCTCAAACCGGCCAAAGCCAGCAGACCACCGTTGGCCCAGACGTCCAGGACCAGATTGTGGGGATCGGCAATTTCTTCGCTCGACCGGGGCAGTTTGTGAGCCAGATAGCTCTGCCGGAACTGACCGGGGCCCACTCCGAATAGCGGCGATTCCCGAATGACCTGCAGACTGCTCCGCCAATAATCCAGGCGATATTGCAACGACTTGGGGGCTTCCGCAAGGACCAGCCGATCCAGGCCACCAGTCAGGCTGGCAATCAGCGTGATGCCCCCCAGAGCCGCGGCACATCCAACTCCCCAGAGGACGACTCGACGGCTCTGCAGGGACCATTTCCAACGACTGGCCAGAGTCCACACGAACAAACTCACCATACATCCGACATATGCCGTGCGGCTTTTGGTCAGCAACAGGCAATAACCAATCACCGTTAGCGACAGGACCATCCCCATCAAGGGCAGTAGGGGTTTGCCAATATCAGGAGTTGAGGTGCCACTGGCTCTGCCAGTGTTTTGATCGACGGCAAGTAGATTACCGGCGGCTGCCAATTGACTATGTTTCTCTCGGCCACTGAGCCAGAACTGGACTGTTTGAAACACCAGCACGGCCCACCACACCAACAATAAACCCGCGAAAGTGTTCGCCAAGGCAAAGCGTCCCAGCGGCTCCGAGCTGTGCATCAAGCGACCTTCGAGAAGTGCGCGTCCAGATCCGCTCAGCATATGCGGTGACAAGCCGTTGCCCAGCATTTCGGAACGCAATTTCTGCATGCGCTGCACATCGGCCACACCTCCCGAGGCCGCAGTTTGCTCAAGCTGGTCGAGTTCCTGCCGCACGCGTTCATATTGCTTCACCATCTGCGGGTAAAACACAAAGCGTTGCGTCAAACCGTACGCACTCAACGTGACCACCGCCGCCAGCGCCACCACCGTCCATTCGCGTCGCGCCTCGATAGTCGGCAACGCCGATCTCAGTAGCGGAAACGCGACTGCCAGAGACGTCCACTCCCAGATCAAATTGACCGCAGCTCGGCGATCTCCGGAGGTCCCGGCAATGATCAACCCCGATACGATGTGACCGCCCGCCAGCAGCCAGACCGCCCAATGCAAGCCGTCCCAGCGGATCCGCCACCCAGTGCATCGCAGCCCTAACCACCCGGTCAGAGCCAGCGCCAGGAACCATCCCAAGGCAATCGGCAAAGTGTCACCCAGCGCGGTCCCTTCGGTCGGCTGCCACCAGCGAATGAAGAACAGTCCACTGACGAGAGCCAACCACACCCAGCGCAGGGGATCACCCTCAACCACCGCTGGGACGGACGCGGCAGAGCTGGCGGAAGGACGGCGGGCAGCAGTGCGAGGAGTGGTCATGATCAATCTCGTGCTTGACGCCCTGCCGTTTCCAGAATGGCAATCACCGCCAACACGCACAGAATCAAACCAAACACCAAACCTGCGGCATACCAGCCTTCGACCTGGTACAGCAATAATCCGGCCAGACCGGTCGTCAATGTCGTCAGGTGAATGGTCGCGACCGCGGCCGGCTTGCTGAGGCCCATCTCGACCAAGCGGTGCGAAAAATGAGACTTATCGGGCTGAAATGGACTGCGTCCCTGCCAGATCCGGATCAACAGCACCGAGCAGATGTCATACAGCGGAACGGCCAGGATGCACAACGGGGCCAGAATCACATGCGTTCCGCGCTGGCCGTATTCATAGAACGTCCCCTGCACAGTCAAGCAGGCGAGCATCAGCCCAATGAAATAACTACCGGTGTCTCCCATGAAGATCTTCGCCGGAGGCCGGTTATGCAGCAAAAACCCCAACAATGAGCCCGCCAGAATCAACAGCGCACCACCGACCAGCCAACGCGGTTCACTGGTGCCCGTGAGCATGATCACGCCGAACAGACTGGCGGCAATCAGCCCAATCCCTCCGGACAACCCGTCCATATTATCCAGGAAATTGAACGAGTTGATCAGCACGAGAATCCACAGCACGCTCACCACATCACCAATCCACGGCGCGGCCACAAATATCGTCCCATGGATGCCGGCTCCAAACACCAAACCACAGGCAACCAGAAACTGCACGACCAGCCGCGGTTGCCAGGGGAGACTTTTCCAGTCATCAAACAGGCCCATGATGGACAGCGCCGTCCCGCCCGCGAGGACCGCCCACATTTGCCCCGAGCGGAACTTGATACCGTCCAGATGCGGCAAGATCGCGGCCGGCAACCAATCTTTGACAAAGGGAATGTAGGGCAGACTCCAAGCCACCAGCCAGCCGCCCACCAGCGGGACTACAACTCCCAGCCAGATCCCGATGCCTCCGCCCAGCGGAGTCGGCACAAGATGAACCTTCCGAGCCGCTGGTTGGTCCATCAGCCCCCAGCGCGGTGCCAGCCGTCGCATCAGGCCTGTCCCCAGGCAGGAGATCAGGCAGGCGGGAAGGAAACACAGTAGGACGAAGGAAAACATGCGCGGAAAGTACTCAAGTCAAGAAATCGGAGCAAGCTCACAGTGGAGCGTGATTCTACCGGCGATCAAAAGCATTAACCACGATCATCAAACACGTTACGGCAGCCTTTCCGTCACCGTGTCCCCTCGCCTGAGATGCCGGCTGAAACTGATTCAGTCTGCAACCTTGCGGAGAGGCTGTCCTCGATACGACAATCCGCCTATTGTATGTGGGGCGAATTGCTCAAAAACGCTCGCTGATCGTCGGTTACGACGATCTCACCGGGATGAATTTGCCCGCAGTCTGTTGAGATTGACCACGTTGGAAATGGCAGCAATCGGATATGGCACTGACTCCGACCCAGATTAAGGCTCACCGCGACGCAGGCATCCTCGAGATGCACTGGAGCGACGGTACCATCTTCAAGCTGCCCTTCAAATACCTGCGTGGCGAGTGTCCGTGCGCGGCATGCATTGATGAATGGACGGGCAGAAGAATCCTGGATCTCGATACGATTCCCGAGTCCATTCAACCGGAGCAGATGACCCCCAGCGGCAATTATGCGCTGAAGTTTTCCTGGAGCGACGGCCACAGTTCGGGGCTTTACACCTGGGACCATTTGCTGGACGTTTGCCGCAGGCATACGTCGTAGATGGTCTTAATGCCCCAACGGGACCTACGCCGACTCGCGCTGGAAGCGTGAAATCGAAGTCGCATGGCGCACAATGCGGCCATCGACGAGATAAATCACGTCTTCCGCGATATTCGTCGCATGATCACCCACGCGTTCAATATTGCGGGCGGCTGAGAACAAATGCATGGCCGGAGCGACTAATCGCGGGTCGCTCTTCATCATGGCCGTCAGCTCGTCGATCGTCATCCGATGCAGGCCGTCGATTTCTTCATCGCCGCCACACACCTTCGCCGCCTCAAACCGATCCATATGTTCGTAGGCATCCAACGCCTTTTGGAGTTGCCGGGCCGCTTTATGGGCCATTTCAAGCAGATGGCGCGGGATCGTTATCGGCGGCAGATTGACGAGCGCCGCACCACGTTCCGCGATATTGATCCCCACATCGGCGATCCGCTCCAGTTCGCCCGAAATCTTCATCACTGAAGCAATTCGGCGGAGATCCTTGGCGACGGGCTGGTGCAGGGCGAGAATTTTCAGGCAGGATTCGTTGATGCGGATGTCGGCGAGATCAATCAGGTCATCATTGGCAGCAAGACGGCGAGTCAATTCTTGATCGGGATTCTCGAGCGTGGCGACACTTTGCCTGACCACCTCAGTCGCCATTTCGCTCATCTGGGAAATAGCTAACTGCAGTGACTCAAGGTCCCTGGTGAAATGAATCGTCATGTCGTCTCACTTTACAGCTATTCCATTGCTGCGAAACCGCTGGCCCAAAAACTGAAGAACAACGCGAGAACTCCTACGTCACGGTTCTCGCACTCATCAATCCTAGCACACCATTTGAGTCAGTGTACACAGGAATGTGAAGCGCATAATTCCTCAATTGTGAATAATTCGCGAATTACCACAACTCCGATTTCCGGAAAAATCTCAGCCAGTACGAACTTTCACGGAATCCACTCGCCCTGGCCCACGGCGATAACGTGACGTCTGACCATATCTGCCCAGGCTTGTAGACTTTGATAACTGTTGCCTGGCAATCAGGGCACCAAGTCATACTTCACGACCAGCGACTTACCCTTTTCGACCGTCACAGTAAATCCCGACGTGGCAGGATTCATGTAACGTGCGGGAGAGAGATAAGTGGTCGGATAGAGATTTCCCTTCGCATCGCCGTGAGCGGCTTCTTTCTCAATGGTCACCGAGACTTGGTACGAACCAGGCTTCACGCCGTCGCCGGGATTGAACAGGCTCATGGTGAAATTGCCGTTCTTGTCGATATTGCCCGAGGCCGCATTACTTCCACCGTCCGTCGGCACGAAAGCGACAGTGCCCGGTCCGGCGGGTTTTCCATTGAAGGTGACAGTCCCCGAGACCGGCGTCAGACCCGGCCCCGTTGAACTGCCGCAGCCAGTGACCAGAGCGATCATCAAACCGAACAGCAGGCCTGAAACGACAGAAGTGTGTCTGAGAACAGAGGGCATGCGGGCGTTGTTCCTGCTATTGAATTCGCACGGTCTTACAGCGTGCATGTGACACAGTGGGGGTTCGCCGAAGAATTCGTGAGAATTCTGGCATCCGGCGGTCGCTCTCCAGAAGTCTCACGACTTCTTCGATTTGAGCAACTGATGACTATTGCAAGGAAGCCACATTCCCATCTGCCTTGTCGCCCATCCAGCTCCAAACCCTGAAATCCGTGCTATTGCTGATGAATTGGACGCTGCCGTCTGCCAGCACCATATTCAGCCCTCCCGCGTGGTGGCTGGAATAACCGCAATTGCGGGTGTAGTCGAAGGTATTCAGGGCACTTCCAATCCGTGTCGGACTATTCGGCTTTTGACCGATAAAGGCGATCGAGAAGTTGGCGTTGAATGCCCCTGAGAAGCGACACTCTTCCGCATTGCGTTCGCCCAGCATGAAGACATTCGAAGTCCCATCCAGGACATCACGGATACGAGTATTGGTTGGCCCGCGGTTAAACATCCCCGGCCCTCTGGCACACGTGGGCATTGATCCCCAACTGACCGCGGTTTCGGAAATGCAATAGGTCTGTCCGGTCGGGCAGTCGGGCGTTTGCGAGTCGGGCAGAATCGAGCCGGCGCAGGGCACATAGCCCAGCCCCTGAGTCGGGAAGTCCACCAGCCAGAAGTTCTCGGCCAGCTTGGTCTGCAAGGTATCTGCGTAAGGATTGCTCGGGCAGGCC
>JAQGHS010000505.1 GCA_028291605.1 Planctomycetaceae bacterium
TCGCATCGCGCGGACCCCGGACGAAGCTGCGGAAGCGGCCGCTCAATTGTTTATGGGCGTGCGAATTGGCTGTGCCAAGTGCCACAACCATCCCTTCGAAGCTATCACACAGGGCGACTACTACGGCCTGGCTGCCTATTTTGCTCGCGTGAAGTTCAAGGGCAAGCAGTTCATGGTGGATGATGAGATCGTCTACCTGGATCGCGGTGGCGAAGTGCGGCATCCCACGAAGAACGTCAACATTCCGCCCGCCGCATTCGGTGAGCCTGCCGGAGAACTGTTGCCCGACGACGACCGCCGCGAAAAGCTGGTTGCCTGGCTGACACGTGGCGATAATCCATACTTTGCCCGCTCAACCGTGAACCGTGTCTGGTATCACCTGTTTGGTCGAGGAATCGTCGAACCGGTTGACGATTTCCGCGATACGAATCCCGCGTCGAATCCTCAATTGCTTGATCAGCTGGCAGCGGAATTTGTGAAGAGCGGCTATCGAATCAAGCCGGTCCTGAGAATGGTGTTGAACTCCAGCACTTATCAGCTCGATGTGAAACCGGCCCCCGGGCAATCGAAGTTCGCCGCGACACCGGAGCCGTACTTCACGCACTCCGTACCGAGAATGCTGACGGCCGAACAATTGCTTGACGCGGTCACCAAAGTGACCGGTGTCCCCGAAGAGTTTCCGGGTTACCCCCGCGGCACGCGAGCCATTCAAATTGCCGAAGGGGCGATCGAACATCCCTTCTTGAAAGCCTTCGCCAAGCCCGTTCGCGACGTCACCTGCGAATGTGCCCGGGAAGATGATCCGTCGCTCAGCCAGGTGATCCACCTGCTGAATAACCGCGGCATCGTGCAGAACATCAAGTCGTCACAAAGCCACGTCAGTCAATGGCTGGCCGCGGGACAAACCGACGACCAGGTCATGGAAAACGTCTATCTGCTGACACTCAGTCGTCGACCCACTACCGTTGAACGAGACCTCATTCGAGCCCACTTGGCGAAAGCCATGGATCGAGCGTCAGGCTTCTACGATTTGCAACATGCCTTGCTGAATTCCAACGAATTCCTATTGAGGCATTGAAAGTCGTTGATCGCTCCGCGATCGAAACGCGAGCGCACGGACGGGGTGGCATAAAATTCAGACGCCGGCCGTATAATGCTCCGTTCAGAGACTGGATCTCCAGACGGGCAAGAGTGCCCGTCCTACTGGACGAACAATGTCGACAGGCTTTCAAGCGTTTTCCCGCACTCGCGTTTGATCGCGGAGCGATCAACGACTATCTTTGTTCGCTCCGCGATGTGAATCGATCACAGGCCGGCGGCTTTAATCGTCCCCGAATTCGCCCTCTTGCGGTTCTGGCAACCAGAAGCAGGCGATGGTGCCTACCAGGTAGGTAAAGAACGCAATTCCCGCAGCGACATAGGCCATCTTCGTCGGACCGAAGGCCAGTTGCTCTTTCGGAACGTGCCCCAGCGTCGTGGCAAGCATGGCGAATGACGTTCCGATCATGCGTCCGCCGACGTTGGCGGCAAAGCTTTCGCCCGTCCCGCGCAAGTGGACCGGATAGACTCGCGGCAGGTAGTTGCCCCAGAAGCTGAACTGGGCGACCGTGAAGAAGCCGGCCAGGAAGATCAGGATTCCGAGGAATGACAGTTTGACCTCGTGGAAGACCTTGGACCAACTCATGTCAAAAGAGAAGAAGGTGTAGTTATCCCCTTGGGCAAACGCCAGAAAGATTAGCGGCATCAGAATGAGACCCGGGATCTGGAAGACGCGCAGCAGCTTGCGGCGGCTGACGATGAGGACGGCCAGCATGGCCAGCGCGAAACGCCCGGCCAGACCACCCACTTCCTGAGCTTTGGTGTAATCTGTGGTCGTTGTCCCTTCGATTTTCTTCTTCTCCGGCACTTCTTTGCCGGCCGTCAACGCCTTGACATCTTTCAACCCGGGAACGATCAACTGCAGTTGTTGAATGGCCCCGAAAGCTGCCCCGTAACTGCAGGCAAACATGATCGTCGTGACGATTGTCGTGCGGCGCAGCTGCGGTGAGAATAACTCGGCGAAACTGGGACGGCGCAGTTTTCCAGTCGCCTTCTTTTGAGCCCAAACAGGACTTTCCGGAAGGAATGGGCGAATCAGAATCAGGGGGATCGCCGGTATCACACCTGACATCAAAGTATAGCGCCAAGCCTGATGTTGATGGGCGAGATCAACTTGTCCCAGCAAGGCCGTTAAAAATCCGGGAATGGCGACGGCGGGGAGGTCTTTGGCATATTCAAAACACAGCGTGCTGGCCAGGGCGACCAGGATACCGCCGATGGACGAAAACGCCTGAGTGTATCCCAGGACCTTTTCGCGCTGCACGGGGTCGGGGAACAGTTCGGCCAGCCAGGCGACCGCCGCGACGAATTCGATGCAGACGCCGACAAAGGTGAGCGTCCGAAAGACGAGCAACATCCAGATACTGGTAGAATACCCGGCGGCAAATGCAGAGAACGCGTAGAGCAGGATACTCCAAGTCAACACGAAGCGGCGTCCCAGGCGATCGGTGAGATAGCCCCCGACCAACCCGACCAATCCGCCTACAAATGCGGGGATGAAGAACAGATACCCGACCCAAGTCTGAAATCCCGGTGATCCTGGTTTGAATCCCGTGAGTTCTTCGATGGCAAACCGCGCGATCAGCGGCAGCATCAGGAGTTCGTAGATATCGAAGGCAAAACCAATGGCAGCAATGACACAGATCAGCCATTGCACGGTCGTCAGGGACGGGGCCCCGGAAGGACGGGCTTCAGACATCGTGGCGGGATCCTCTTGGCAGGAAGTTTTTCAACAGCGGGCAGTTGTGTCTGACATTTCTGGCGCGATTTTTGTCATCGCGCAGACAGAACCGTATCACACTTCGCTTTCCGAGACAATCGTCGGAACAAGTATTGAGGGAATGACGAATGACGAATTTCCGAATGACGAAAGAATGACCAATGCCTAAATGACCAAACGAAAACGAGTCTTGCGATAAAGTGCGAATGGCTTTTTCGTTATTTGAGCATTGGTCATTCTTTCGACATCCTGGTTTCGTCATTCGTCATTCCCTCCACAGGTGACTTAATTGTGCCACCGGGTACAATGGCGGGTCGGCGCCATCACATCACGACGATTCGACCAGTCCCTGTCCAGGGCGCGCCGCCTTCGCAAGACAGCATGGTCATTATTCAACGAGGCACAACATGGCAGAAGTTCGAGGTCTGGGTTTTACTCGCCGTGAATTCTTGCGAGCTGGTTCAGTCGGTGCTGCGGCACTCACCTTGGGGATGTCGACCAATTTGTTTGCGGCGCCGGCCGATCCCTATCACGGGTTCAAGATGGGCCTGCAAAGCTACACGCTGCGCGGTTTCAAAGTTGAGCAAGCTCTGGAAGCCACCAAGGCTTTGGGGCTGCATTTCTGGGAGGCCTTCCCGGGTCACATTCCCATGACAACCGTCCCGGGGACCATCGAAGCTCAGAAAAAGATGCTCGCAGATTCGGGCGTGAAGATGCTGGCCTATGGTGTGCTGGGCTTCGATGCGAATGAAACGAAAGCCCGGCAGTCGTTTGACTATGCCAAGGCGATCGGTCTCGAAACCTTGAGTGCCAATCCGAACAAGGACAAGGCCACGTTCGATTTGCTCGACAAACTGGTTGAGGAATACGGGATCAATATTGCCATCCACAACCACGGACCCAACGCCACCTACGACAAGATTGACGATGTCGTGCAAATCGTCAAGGGCCGCCATGCTCGGATTGGGGCGTGTGTTGATACCGGGCACTATCTCCGCAGCAAGGAAAGCCCAGTCGAGGCAATCGAAAAGCTGAAGGGTCGCGTGTTCGGCGTGCATCTGAAGGATGTGAAAGATGCGAAGATCTTCACCATCGCTGGTGAAGGTGATCTGGATATTCTCGGCTGCCTGAAGGCACTCAAGGCCCAGGATTATAAGCACGGCTTATCGCTGGAGTACGAAGAGAATCCCAAGAATCCGATCGCGGATCTGGAAGTCTGTTTGAAGAACGTGCGGGCGGCTTTTGAGAAGCTGGGTTAGTTGTTTTGACACATCACCCGGTTGCGAAAGTGACCGGGTGAAAGTTGTTGATCGCTCCGCGATCGAAACGCATTCGCGGTGGCCACTCTGCGCTACGGGTGAAGTCGAATGTAGTACAAAGCCAATACTGCGCTCGCGTATCGAACGCGGAGCGACCAACGACTTTCATGCCAGCAACTTCTTGTGAACTTCGGCCTTGCCTTCGGGGCCGATCAGTCGCTGTTCCAGACCCTGAAACGGATAATTCAGCTTCCACGCATCCAGACCAAGCAAGTGCAGGATTGTGGCTTGGAGATCTCGGACTGACATCGGGTTCTCGGTGATGTAGTAGCCGATGTCGTCGGTCTCGCCGTAGGTTTGGCCTCCCTTGATGCCGCCGCCTGCCATCATGATCGAGTAGCAGTACGGATGGTGATCGCGGCCGATATACGGCTGGTTCGGAGCATTGTTCTGCTGCATGGGCGTCCGGCCGAATTCGCCGCCCCAGACGATCAACGTTTCCTCAAATAAGCCGCGTTGCTTCAGGTCTTTGATCAACGCCGTCAGGGCGCGATCAATCTGTTGCACCTTGATTGGCAGGATGGTCGGGATGTGTTCGCCGGGGCTGACTCCGTGGTGGTCCCAGCCCCAGTCGTACAGTTGAACGAATCGCACACCCTTCTCAATAAGCCGCCGAGCCAGCAGGCAATTGTTAGCGAATGCGGCATCGGTGCCCTTATAGGCCACGCGTGGATCGTCCGCGGAGTCTGATTCCGGAACGAAGCCCGGTTGGGCGCCGTACATCTCCAGAATGTGCTTGGGTTCCTTCGAGATATCCATGACCTCGGGCACCGAAATCTGCATCCGGAACGCCAGCTCATATTGCGCGATCCGCGTGATGGTCTCGGGGTCCCCGATTGCTTCCGCCTGAAACTCGTTCAACGTCTTCAACGCATCCAACGTTTCGCGTCTGCCGGCGCGATCGAGCCCCTTTGGATTGGAGAGGTAGAGTACCGGGTCGCCTGGCGAGCGACACTGCACCCCTTGGTAGATCGAGGGCAAAAATCCCCCGCCCCACACACTGGTGCCGGCGTCGGGTGTCTTGCCGCCGCTGGTGAGGACCACGAAGCCGGGCAACTCCTGGCTTTCCGAGCCGAGTCCATAGGTCGTCCAGGCCCCCATTGACGCGCTGCCCAGCTGCGCCGATCCCGTCTGGAGAAACAGCTGCGCGGGGGCATGATTGAATTGCTCTGTGTTGAGCGTTTTGATGACGGCGATGTCGTCGATGACTTCCGGCAGATGCTTCCAGACTTCACTCAGCCACGTCCCGCCTTGCCCGTGTTGCGCGAACTTGAACGGAGTGCCGAGCATATTCGGAACACCCTTGATGAACGCGAACCGCTTCCCTTTCAGTAGCTCATCGGGACACTTCTGTCCGTTGTATTTGACGAGCGTCGGCTTGTAATCGAACAAGTCGAGCTGAGTGGGTGAGCCGGCCATGTGCAGATAAATGACATGCTTGGCCTTCGCGGCAAAGTGCGGCGGTCGAGCTGCCAGTGGATCACGGACGGCTGGCGTTTTGTCGGCGCCGCGGCCCTCCTGCGCCAGCATTGCTGACAGCGCCACAGCACCGATTCCGGAACCGAGGCTCCCGAAGAAGTGTCGACGGGTTAGAGCTTTGAGATATTCAGTCTGCAGATTCACCGGGGCACCCTTCGGCCGAAGCACTGGACGTTGCGGCAGCCAAGGTGAAAGATGGGTCTCACCTCAGGTGCTTTCAGTTGATTGAAAGCGAATTGGGTGGATGATGCAAGTCTATCTACGGTTCGCCCGACTCTGGAGAGTCAGGCTACAGACTACGAATGTGGCCTCGTTGCTGCGGATGTATCAAATTCCTTGAGCGGCGATTGGGCTGGTCCGGCGTGGACTTCGCCAGTGCATTTGAAACGCGAGCCGTGGCAGGGACAGTCCCAGGTCGTTTCGGCGGCGTTCCAATGGACCAGGCAGCCCATGTGGGGACAGACAGGCGACAACATCGATAACTCGCCCGATTCATCGCGGAAGGCCGCGACCTTTTGGCCATTGTACTTGAGAATGCCGCCTTCACCCGGTTGCAAGGTTTCCGGTGAGCGATCCTGTGCGGACATCAAGCGATCGCGTGTCATGTAGTAGGGATAATCGACCCCTTCCTTGATGTAATTCCACGCCTTCGCCATCGTCGTTCGATGTGGATTGAATAACTCTTTCCAGGGATTTGCGATCTGCGTGACGGCGTCGCGGGCCATCATGGCTCCCAGTGTGCCGAACGTCATCCCGTTCCCGGCGAAACCAGTCGCGACAAACTGGCCCTGATCGACTTCACCGATATACGGTAATCCGTCGTGGGTCTCGATGACCTGACCCGACCAGCGATCTTCGATTTGTGCGTCGGGCCAGATCTCACGTAGCGACTGCTCCAGTTGGTGGAAGGGCTGGTTGGTGTCATCGTTCTGCCCGGTCTTGTGATCGGCACCTCCGAAAATCACGTAGTCGGATTGCTCGGCCGAGGCGACCCGCATGTAGTTGTAGGGATTCGCGGTATCCCAGTACAACGCGGCAGGAGCTGTATCAGTCGGCAGGCGTGCCCCGAGTACATAACTGTTGTAACCGGCCAGCTTGGTCTGCAGCACGCTGGACCGCACGAAGCCGGTTTTGCCGGAAATGGGGACGTGCGTCGCGACCACCACGTAGCCACAGCGGATCTCATGTTTTCCCGCCTTGACCACCTGGGAGTCGCTCACTTCGTGAACTTCGGTTTGTTCGAAGAC
>JAQGHS010000508.1 GCA_028291605.1 Planctomycetaceae bacterium
ATGATCCGTCGAAAAAGCACGCCCCCATGATGTTCACGACGGACATGTCGCTGAAGATGGACTCGAATTACCTGCCGATCGCGAAACGCTTCCATAAGAACCCGGCCGAGTTCGCCGAAGCGTTTGCGAAGGCATGGTACAAGCTGACGCACCGCGATATGGGGCCCGTCGCACGATGCCTCGGCCCGCTGGTTCCCGAAGCACAGTTGTGGCAAGACCCTGTCCCCAAGGTCAATCATCCATTGATCGGCGAGCAGGACATCGCCGGCCTCAAGGCCAAGATCCTCGCATCTGGACTCACGATTTCGCAACTGGTAACAACCGCCTGGGCGTCCGCGTCCACGTTCCGTGGCACTGACAAACGGGGTGGAGCGAACGGGGCGCGCCTTCGCCTGGCGCCGCAGAAGGATTGGGAAGTCAATCAACCGGCCGAACTCGCGAAGGTTTTGCCGGTGCTTGAGAAAATCCAACAGGATTTCAACGGCACGCAGTCCGGCGGGAAGAAGGTCTCGCTGGCTGACGTGATCGTCCTGGGTGGGTGTGCGGCAGTTGAGGCCGCGGCGAAGAAGGCCGGGCAGAACGTCCAGGTTCCCTTCGCGCCGGGACGTACCGACGCATCGCAGGAGATGACCGACGTGAGCTCGTTTGCCGTGCTCGAACCGACCGTCGATGCGTTCCGCAATTACGTTCGGAAGGGCGACGTGCGATCGGTGGAGGAGCAGTTGGTGCTGCTGGTGGAGCGTGCGCATCTGCTGACGCTGACCGCTCCGGAGATGACGGTGCTGCTCGGCGGGCTGCGCGTGCTGAACGCCAATGTCGGGCAGTCCGCGCTGGGTGTCTTCACCAAGCGACCCGAGACACTGACCAACGACTTCTTCGTCAACCTGCTCGCGATGAACATGGAGTGGCGGAAGTCCACCGTCTGCGAACACTTCTACGAGGGGCGTGAAGTCGGGAAGGATGAGGTCAAGTGGACGGGTACCGCCGTCGACCTTGTCTTCGGTTCGAACTCTCAGCTGCGAGCCATCGCGGAAGTCTACGGCTGCAATGACTCACAACCGGCGTTTGTGCGTGACTTTGTGGCTGTGTGGAACAAGGTGATGAATCTGGATCGCTTCGACCTTGATTCCAATCTGCGGAAGTGATCACAGGTCGTTGCCGGATAGCCGGGCCGTGGACATGAAGCTCGATAGCGATGTTCACGTGGCCCGGCATTTGGTTCTTATACCGCCACAGTTCGCATAGCCGACCCTGGCTATGTTTGATGAATCCTCCAACAGAAAATTTCACCAAGGAGACACGGAGACCTAATTCGAGATTTCTCCGTGTTCTCCGTGTCTCCGTGGTGAATCTGATCCCGTGATTCCGTAGGGATTAGATTCATCAAACACGGCCTGGACTTACACGAAGTCTCTCCACAGAACGTCACAACTACGGAGTATCAATGATGAATTGGAAACCGGTTTGCGTAGCAGTCGGCCTGATGGCGGTGATGGCTGTGGGGAGCACATTTGCTGACCCCGCTGCGAAAAGCGCCGCTGCTCAGGCGGGAGACAAGAAGGTCGTTTCGCGGGAAGATGTGGTCTATGGCCGCATTCATGGGGCCGCGCTCCTCGCGGACATCGCTTATCCCGAATCTAAGGAAAAACTCCCCGCCATCATCTCGGTGCATGGTGGTCGCTGGGTGGGTGGTCACAAGAAGGACGGGTCGACCATCAAGGTGGATCAATGGGCGGGATTCGGTTTCTTCGCCATGTCGATCGATTATCGGCTGAAAGGTTGCACTCCCGCGCCCGCCTGCTATCAAGACTTTCAATGTGCAATTCGTTATGTCCATGCGCATGCCGAGCAATACAACATTGACACTCAGCGGATTTTTGTGATCGGCCAATCGGCGGGTGGCCAGATGACGTCCCTGGCAGCGACGTTGGGCGACGGCCCCTACCCGCGCACGGGAGGCTGGGAGAAATCGAGCAATGACTTCCGCGCGGCGATCAGCGTGGCCGCGGCCTATGACCTGCCGACGCTCGACTGGGGACCGTTGTGGGCTCCGCCGGGAGTTGCTCCCGAAGAGGCTCTCGCGCTGGCCTCGCCGAACCGACACCTCACCAAGGAATCGAAACCATTGCTGGTGCTCCATTCGGACAATGACAAATCGGTGCCGATTGCCAATGCCCTGCTGATGGTCGCGGCCTTGGAGAAAGCCGGCGCGCCTCACAAATTCCATCGCTATCCCGAAATGGGTCACATGGGCATCAACGACGAAGTCATTGCCCGGACGCGGGAATTCATCACAGAACAAACGGCGAAGCCGGTCGCGACCGAGCCGAAGAAGCCGTGATAATACATCGGGTCCATGGGAGGGTGAGGCTCCTGCCGAACCGCAAGCGTCTATCGGCACTCGCCAGACTATGCGGTTCGGCAGGAGCCTCACCCTCCCGTGACGTCGAATATCTTTCTCGGCATTGCCCTACCCCGGGACTCTGAGTAGGCGTATCTCATGCATCTCCGCCTCCTGTGCCGCTCGATGATTGTCGTCTGTTGCGTACTGAGTCTCGTCGCGACGGAATCGCCAGCAGAAGAGCCGCAGACGGGGCCGGCCACCGAGAAGCGATTTCCGCCGCTGGTGGTGCCCGCGGGATTCAAGGCGACGCTGTTTGCCTGCGATCCATTGGTTGAGTATCCATCGGTGATCGCGCTTGGTCCGCGAGCCGGTTCGCTCTTTGTGGCACACGATTATCTGACTGGTCTGGGGACCGACATCGTGCGGCGCGATGAGGTGCGGCTCCTCTCTGACTCGGACGGCGATGGCTATGCCGATAAGTCGGTGGTGTATGCCGGCGGTTTCAATTCGATCCAAGGGCTCGCCTATCACGCCGGCACGGTCTACGTGATGCACGCGCCCTTGCTGACCGCCTTGCAGGATACCGATGGTGATGGAATCGCCGATGAGCGCCGCGATCTGCTGAACGGACTGGGCCTGACGCCCGAGAAGAATCTCACTCGATTACATTGTGCCAATGGCGTGACGGTGGGCCATGATGGCTGGCTCTATTTGTCGATGGGAGACAACGGCACCGATGTGTTGCGTCCCGAGGGAGATCGTCTGCTGTTCCAGGCGGGTGGCATCCTGCGGTGTCGTCCGTCGGGTCGGGATCTGCATGTCTTCGCGTCCGGTCTGCGAAATATTTATGACGTCGCCCTCGATGAGCAACTGAATGTCTTCGTGCGCGATAATGAAAACGATGGTGGGGACTACCTGCTCCGCATTTATCACAGCTATTACGGAGCGGACCACGGCTATCCCTACCTCTATCGTGAACATCCTGATGAAGCCGTGCAGCCGTTAGCTGACCTGGGGAGGGGCTCGTCCGCGGGGGGAGTCTGTTATCTGGAGACTGCATTTCCAACCGAAATGCACGGCAGCTTGTTCTTCTGCGAATGGGGCCGTGCGGTGGTGCGTGCCGAACGTCATCCCGCAGGAGGCAGCTTTGCTGCGACGAAGGAGACCGACTTCGCGGCCGGTGCGGCGACAGATCCCTATGGGTTCAAGCCCACTGATGTCGTGGTCGACCGCGATGGTTCGTTGCTGATTTCAGACTGGTGCGACGGCCAGCGGCCCAAACGCGGACGCGGGCGCATCTATCGTGTGACGTATTCCGGTAAGGGCGAGACTCCCCGCGTGGCTCCCGCGGTCACCGATCAAATGAGCATCAACGACTGGTTGGTTCAACTGGACTCACCCAGTGATTCCACTCGTGTGGCAGCGCAAACCGCACTGGAACGACTCGGCCGTCCCGCGCTAGATGCCATTCGACAGGCGATTCGAGACAAGAAGCTGAATGTGATGGGGCGGCTGCATGCAGTTTGGCTGCTGGCAAGTCTGGGAGGACGGGACTCGATTGAAGACCTGTTCGCGATTACTGAGTCAGATCCGGATATAGTCGTGCGCGCTCAAGCCGTGCGGGCCATTGCCGATTTGACCGATCCAAAGTTGATTGAACACCGTCTCGACGCGGGCCCCGGTGACCATGCCGTGGCAGTTCGTCTGGCAGCGCTCGCCAGGAATCAGGATCCGAAAGTTCTCCTCGAAGTCGTATCGTGCCTCGGGCGGCTTAAATGGTCTGGAGCGCCGGCTTTCCTGCGGGATGCAGTAAGACAGCCCGATGCGGCGCTTGCTCATGCGGCCCAACAAACCCTTCGACGCGCTGGCAACTGGCCGGCCGTGCTGACATTATTGGACGAGCCGAATGCGTCTCCGATACGAGAAATTGCAATGCGAGCCGTCGCCGATCAGTGGGAGACCGTCATCGTTGACGGTTTGATTGACCGCTTGCGGCGCGAATCCGGTCCGCAGCGACGGCAACAGTATGCAGTTACACTGACGCGCATTTATAAGAAGCCGAGTCCGTGGGTCTATTGGGGTTATCGACCGCCGCCGCGTCCCGCAAATACGGTCGCCTGGGAGCGAACCGAGGACATCGCGGCTGCAGTCAATCGTACCCTGGCGGATCCCGATCGCGACGTCCGTGCGGCCGTTCTCAAGCAGATGCTCCGCGAGCAAGTCCCCGTGCAACTGTCGGCATTGAGTGACTGGTTGCGTGACGAACGGAACGAGATACATGTTGCCCTGATCCTCGATTCGCTGGCCATGAATCCGGCGTCCGAGGTACGGAGTATTCTGGAACTTGTGATTCAAGAGCGATCCTTCGCCGATCCGAATCGTGCGCGGTCCCTGGCCACGTGGATCAGCAAGCTCGACGTGCCGACTGAGCCCCGGTTGCTGGAACTTGCAACGAAAGTTGAGGACGGCATCGTCCTGGAAAAACTGCTGTCGGAATTGGGGCGGCGTCCGCAACTGGAGAGTCGGCGATTGTTATTAACAAAGCTGGATTCGCCGACCGCCAACATACGAGCCGCCGCATTGGTGGCGTTGTCGCAGTTGCAGACAGGCGAAGCAGCGGCACGAGTTCCCGCACTCCTGGCAGATCCCGCCGTTCAAGTGCGACGTGCAGCGGCCTCGGCCGCGGGCAAGTTCGGTATCAAGACTTCGGTTACAGCTTTGTTGGCGCTCGCCAGCGATGTGGACCCCGAGACGCGCAGTGCGAGTCTCGATGCCTTGCGACAGCTTCAGGATTCCCAGGCGGTCTCCGCAGCGGTGAGCGCACTCAATCACCCCGCAAGTCAGGCCGCGGCCATCGAGTATCTGGCCGAGTTCGGCGGTCCCGATCAAGCCGCCGCGCTGGTGGCAGTTGCGTCGACCAGTCGCTCCAGCGAGACCCTCGGCCGGGTAGTACAAGCGCTGGCCAATTGGGAGAGCGCGAAGGCGACAAGTTCACTACAAATGAATGTACTACGAGCCGCAGTGGCCGGGTTGCAGGGAGAGAGCGGGACCCTGTTGCGCTGGCAAGCTCTGGAAAAGCTGTCACCGACGAACGCTGCACAGGCTCGTGAAAAGATTTTGCTGCCCGCCGAGGCCTCTCCCGATCAACCAGCGTCAGGTTGGCGGTCGGTGCTGGCGGCCGGATTGGATCAACGCGTCGAACTGGGTGTGCCCGGCAGCAATGAGATCGATGCCGTCTGGTTGGCGTATACCGACGTGTCGGTCGCGGAACCCGCCGGTGCGCAATTCCTCGCCTCCAGCACGGGGACGTTACAAGTCTGGCTCAACGGAAAGCTCATCCACGAGCGTCCGAAGTCCGGATCGTTTCAACCCGACTCAGACCGCTTCGAGGCGCAACTTAACAAGGGGCTGAATCGTGTCGTGGTTCAAGTCGGGACCGCACAGGGGCTCGCACAGTTTCACGTCCGATTTCGCCGACGGGGTTCGTCTGCCGAACATGAGCGACTCGCCCAGTTTGCCTTGCAGGACTCAGGCAACATCGAGCGTGGCCGGGAACTGTTTTTCAACGCGGAAAAAACACTCTGCATGAAGTGTCACCGCCTGCTGGACCAGGGGGGCCGGATTGGTCCCGACCTGACAGGGATCGGCAGTCGGTTTGCAAGAATACATCTCATTGAATCCATCCTGGAACCCAGTCGCACGATTGCTCCCAGCTATGAAACGGTCACGACCGTTCTAACCAGCGGCCGGGTGGTTACCGGAGTGAAGGTGGCCGAAACCGACGTCCTTCTGACTCTGGGCGATGAAACAGGGAAGACGCACGAGATCCCCAAATCGGAGGTCGACGAGCGCATTACCCAACCCCGCAGCACGATGCCTGACGGCCTCGAAAAACGCATCACCGACCGCGAATTCCTTGATCTGCTGACGTTTCTCTTATCGCAGAAAAAGCCAGTCACGCGTTGAAACTCGCTAGTCGCCGACTGCGAATTCAAACCTTATTCGCCACCATGGTATCCGAACTGCTGAACCCATCAGCATTCACCGTGAACCGCACAACTCGTTGAGTACTCGCGGACTTTCTCGTGGTCTGCAAACCAATTCGCTGCATGACGGCCTGCACCGAATCGGCGGACGCACTCGAGTTGAATGTGACTTGCAATGCCTGTCCGCTGCCGCCTCCCGAGATCCGAGCGACTTCGATTCCGTTGATCCGAATGTGCTTGCCGCGAATTTCTATGGTGCCTCCGCTCGTCACGACAAATCGATCGCCGCGGCCGGCCCCCGATGTGATGCTCGTGGTGAGCACGGCATTCGCAAACGTGACTGCCGGATCAACGTTCACGAGTTCGGCCGTCGTATCCAGCGGTGTGACGTTTTGGACCTGAGTCGCGATGGTCCCAGGATTGTCGGTCAACGTGACGTCGAAACCTGTGGAGGCCGCGGAGACTGTCAGATTAAAAGTCCCCACATTGCTGTCCAGCGAGCCATCATTCGCTTTGAAGTTGAAAGAGTCAGCGCCGACATAGTCGGTATCCGGGGTGTAGACGAAGGTCCCATCCGGACTGAGTGTGAGCGTCCCGTGAGTGGGCTGCGCGACGACGGCAAACGTCAGTGGATCACCATCGGGATCCACCGACAAAGCCGATACGGAACCGTCAAAAGCCACATTGGCGGTGACGGATCCCGCTCCGGTACTGACGATCGGGGCGGCATTCGCGGCCTGGACGCGAACAATCACGGCGGCCGAGCTGCTGTTGATTGTGCCGTCGTTGACCTTGAAGGTGAAGAAATCGTTGCCCACAAATCCGGCGTTGGGCGTATAGACGTATTGACCATTCGTGTTGAGGTCCAGTGTTCCATGGGCCGGAGTCGTGGTGCCGACCAGGAAGATCAAATGATCGCCGTCCGCATCGGAACCGGTGAGGGTTCCATTCAGTGCGACCCCGGCAATGGTTGTGATGGTTGCCGGATTAGCGATGGGCGTCGTATTGACGACGTCGGCAACGTGAACCGTGACTGTCGCCGGTGAGCTATCAACTGTCCCGTCATTCACCTTAAACGAGAACGTATCGCTGCCCGTGTAACCCGATGCAGGCGTGTAGGTAAACGCTCCGTTCGGATTGATGACCACAGTGCCATGTGCCGCGGCGATGTTGCCGGCCAGGAAGGTCAAGGTGTCGCCGTCCGCATCGGTACCGCTCAGCCCGCCGGAAAACTGCGTATTGAAGGCGACATTAATGTTGGCGGTGATTGCCACCGGAGCTCGATTTGTGACAGAAGCCACGTGAACGGCAACCGTGGCATTGGCACTACTCACCGTCCCGTCGTTGACTCGGAACGAGAACGCATCGCTGCCCGTGTAACCCGATGCTGGCGTGTAGGTAAACGCTCCGTTCGGATTGATGACCACAGTGCCATGTGCCGCGGCGATGTTGCCGGCCAGGAAGGTCAAGGTGTCGCCGTCCGCATCGGTACCGCTCAGCGCGCCGGAAAACTGCGTATTGAAGGCGACATTAATGTTGGCGGTGATTGCCACCGGAGCTCGATTTGTGGCGGAAGCCACGTGAACTGTAACCGTGGCATTGGCACTACTCACCGTCCCGTCGTTGACTTGGAACGAGAACGCATCGCTGCCCGTGTAACCCGCTGCTGGCGTGTAGGTGAATGTCCCGTTCGTGTTGATTACCACTGTGCCGTGCGAGGCGGACGTGCTGCCCGCCGCAAAGGTCAAGGTGTCGCCGTCAGCATCGGTACCGCTCAGCCCGCCGGAAAACTGTGTGTTGAGAATAACAGTAATGCTGGTGGGAGTCGCGATGGGAGCATGATTGACGGGAGCTAAGACCTGGACCGAAACCAGGGCGTCGGCGCTGTTGACAGTGCCGTCATTGACCTTGAACGAGAATGAATCACTGCCGATGTAATTTGTCGCCGGGGTGTAAGTGAAAGTCCCGTTCGCCGCGATTTGCACGGTGCCGTGTGCGGCGATGGTACTGCCCGCCGAGAAGGTCAATGGGTCGCCGTCGGCATCAGTCCCGGTCAGCGTGCCGGAATAAGGTGTGCTGAAGATGACATGAATGCTGGTCGCCGTGGCGACCGGTGCGGTGTTGGTGGGAGTCACTTGCACCACAACCGTGGCGTCGGCACTGTTGACGATTCCATCATTGACTTTGAACGAGAATGAATCGCTGCCGGTGTAACCCGTGAGCGGTGTGTAGGTGAAGGCTCCGTTAGGGTTGATCACCACGATGCCGTGTGCGGCGGATATGCTGCCCGCGGCGAAAGTCAGGTTATTCCCGTCCGCATCGGTGCCGGTCAGCGTGCCCGCATAGGTCGTGTTGAGAACGGTATGAATGCTGGCGGCAGTCGCCACGGGGGCGTGATTGGGGACCGCAGTGACCTGGATCGAAACCACGGCGTCGGCACTATTGACGGTGCCGTCATTGACCTTGAAGGAGAACGAATCGCTGCCGAGATAACCGGTGTTCGGCGTGTAGGTGAAGGTCCCGCTCGTGGCGATCTGCACCGTGCCATGCGCGGCGGCCGTGCTGCCCGCGGCGAAGGTTAAGGAGTTGCCGTCCGCATCGGTCGCGGTCAGTGTCCCGACATATTGCGTGTTGAGCACGACGCCGATGTTGACTGATGCCGCGACAGGAGCGTGATTGACGGGTGCCGTGACTTGGATCGAAACCAGGGCATCGGCACTATTGACGGTGCCATCGTTGACCTTGAACGAGAACGAATCGCTGCCGATGTAGCCCGTGACCGGCGTGTAAGTGAAGCTGCCGTTC
>JAQGHS010000519.1 GCA_028291605.1 Planctomycetaceae bacterium
CGACCTCGGCCGACGCAGCCTGCCTGTGTTACGCGATCCGGAACTCGTTGATGATTGCGAGATCCTGATCACCGAATCGACTTATGCCAACCGTATTCATCCAGACCCCGGTGACCTGAAAGCGGCGCTGTTAAAGATCATCCGCGAGGTCCACGGGACGGGCGGCAAGGTCATCATTCCCGCTTTCAGCCTCGGACGTACCCAGAACGTCGTCTATTTTCTGAACGAGCTGTATAACTCCGGCGAACTGCCCAGAGTTCCCGTCTATGTCGACAGCCCGCTCGCCCGCAAGCTGACGGCGGTACATAGTCAGCACGCGGACATTCTGGATGCCGACGCTCAGAAAATGTTGCAGTCTGACGAAGACCCCTTCATGTTTCCAGGCTTGCGTTACATTGGCAATCAGCAGGAAAGCATCGCACTCAATAACCAGCCGGGGCCGATGGTAATCATTTCGGCCAGCGGGATGTGCGAAAGTGGTCGCGTGGTGCATCATCTGAAACACGGGATCCCTGATCCGAAAAACATCGTGCTGATTATCGGATACCAGGCAGAGAATACACTGGGTCGGCGCCTGGTTGAACATCACCCGTACGTCCGCATTTTCAATCAGGAATATCCTCTCAGGGCTCGTGTCGAAACATTAAATGGACTATCGGCCCACGCCGACTCGGAAGATTTCCGCTGGTGGTGCGGGCACCTCGGCCGCAGTTCCGGTATCAGCCAAGCGTTTATCGTTCACGGCGAACACAACGCGGCCCAGGCGATGGCGGGCATCCTGCACGATTTCTGCGATCATGATCCCATTGTGGTGCAGAGGTTCCAAACGGTGGAATTGTAGGTTTTCAGTAGCCTGACTCTCTTAGTCGGGAGCTCTCTGAGGAGTACCCGACTCAGAGAGTCGGGCTACGGCGCGAACCTCATCGAAATTCGGTTGTCTTAGTACCTGATGTCGCCCCATTTCAACTCTCTTGGAAGGAGACGGATCATGTCACGCAACCACTTCGACGAACAGTCCTGCTTTCGAGCCCATGAGCAAACGCCGTAAGGGCTTCCCCTCGGAAACGCACGTCAAACGCGGCGAGCGCTACGTGCATGGCGATAAGCAACTCGCAGAAAAATTGGGCCGCAACGACCTCTGTCCGTGCGGCTCGGGCAAACTCTTTAAGCACTGTTGCCTCACGACTGGCCGGTTTCGATGGCAGTCGCCGAAACGACTACTTTTAGAGAGTAGGGTTGTCTAGTCTTCACCCCGGCAGGGGTGACAGCCATTAGCCCCGGGTTGAGCGCAGCGACACTCGGGGTTTAAGGCGCACCTCTGACCCGACCCTGGAAGGGTCGCAGCGAGCAAAGTCTGCGCCCCCCCCAGGGTCGAAAATTTCCGCTGTTCCCTTCCCAGGGTGTCGCTGCGCTCAACCCCGGGCTAATAGCCGTCACCCCTGCCGGGGTAAGGACAATGCAGCGTAGTTTTGCACTCACTGACCGATCCATTCATCCCTCCGTCCCGCCGCTTAGGTTTGCTTGAGTCCAGGCAGGAAGTTCGTCCTATTTCACGAAAAGAGTCGCCAATGAGCACTGCATTTCAACCTCACGAAGCCCCAAGAGACGTTCACGAAATCATCAGTGCGATACTCTGCGAGTCTGATGAAGATCTCCGTTGGGCGCTCATTGTCATCCTGCATCACCGCGGTTCGCTGGATGTGTTACAGGCTGCAGAAAGTCTCTGTCAAAGTCAGTGTCTTCAGGAACGATCTCTGGGAGCCCATCTCTTAGGACAGTTGGGTAGCCCTGAGCGAACCTACCCGAAGCAATGTCTGGAGATCCTACTTGGGTTATTAAATCGAGAGCGAGAGGCGACCGTGTTACGGAGCGTGATCACCGCTTTGTCGCATTTGGGAGAACCACGAGCGATTTCGAGATTTGCCAGCCATTTTAATCCTGACGTGCGGTTTTCCGTAGCGTTTGCGTTGGGTGGTGAAACGGACGCCAGGTCAATTCAACTGCTGATCCAACTTTCGGAAGACTCAGATTCGGATGTTCGAGATTGGGCGACATTTGGGCTGGGGACATTATTGGCTCTCGATACTCCCGAGATTCGCGATGCCTTGTTCGTCAGGCTTTACGATGAGGATGATGACACTCGATCTGAAGCCTTGGTAGGGTTGGCTCACCGCAAGGATCTGCGGATCATCCCTGCGTTGAAGCAAGAACTCTCCTCGGGATGTGTGGGAACACTGGCCGTCGAGGCGGCACAGCTCATTGCGTCACTGCAGCTCGTTCCCGAACTACTCGCCTTGCAGTCGTGGTGGGATGTCGATCCGGAGCTACTCGAACGGGCGATTCAAGTCTCGACATCGACATGAGCCCAGTTGTTATTGAATGTAGCCCAAGTCTCATCAGAATCTGACGTGTCTATAATCGGCCTTTTTTAGTACTTCCAAACCGGATCCTTATCAATTGTCCATCTAGCTTGTTCATAGACTAGTTCTGCGTAATCCAAAGTGTCCCCGTCGATGTAATCCACCGCATCCTCATCAATCGGTAACCGACCTAAAGGTTCAGTCGGATTTGGTTGAGAGCGGGATTTCTCAAACGAGCGCAATACTTTTCCCAACCGCTCGGTCAGCGTCCGAAGCGATTGGCGTGCATGACTAAGTCTCACGCGCGGACGATCCGTCCGACCGCCGGGCAATTCTACTTTGACTTGTGCTTTCCACAACTCAGCGAATGCGCTCTCGAAGTGGAAGTCGAGTTCGCAGATTCGGCGAAACGAATGGGTAATTCTGGATAAAAACAATGGATCCGTGAGTTGCGTATCGGTGACTTTTACGGTGATCTCATCACGCAAAAAATTCAACGCGAATGGAGGTAATTGACGAGTGAGCTCAGTCAACTTGCTTCTAGCTTCTTCGGGCTTGCTTGTCATATTGTTTTCCGACCAGGCAAGCAATCGCTCAAGTCTAATTCGATAAAGATACTCGCAGGCTTTGATTTTTAGAACCAATAAGATCCACCACCACCAGCGGCTTTTTCGATGGTTTTCCAGGACAATCTCTGCACGACGCACTCCGCGAAGGGCATCGTAGACGTAGGCTAAGCTTTCTCGATAGCTATCAATGCCAAGGGGTAAATCTCCGCCTTCTAATGAGTGGGCTTCCGCTGAGCCAATCTCCGGCCAACTGATTGTTTTTGAATCAATTATCATCGAGACTGTCTGCGACAAGTTAAACAGTTCGGATCTGGGTTTTGATGGCAAGGCGGCGCTCGCTTCAAGAATCGCAATTTCTGCGCTTCTTAGCTCAAACACAGCCCTCAGTTTGCCGGAATGCTTTAGAGGAAATTCGTCGAGATAAGCCTGGGCCTCCGTGAGAATAACTTTCGCTAGGGTCAATCCGAGTTTGCGGGCCTTCCGATCGAGGGTCTTCTCGTTCACGGCGATCAGCGCTTCACACAGAGCAGCGTGAGCTCTCAGCCGAACATTGTCAACATAGACCCTCTGTCCGTCATTGATCGCGATATGACGTAACAGAGCCTGTCCCGTATCTCCCCATTTCTTCGCCCGTTTCAACATTGCGCAGCGCATTTCCTTTGGCGCCATGGTTGGCTTTTTTATCCTGTGCCGCTTCTTAATGTCGCGCCGGATTCTCAGTAGGGTTTTGTCGAAAGCCACGATCCTTTCTGGAGACGGATCGGCGAGCGGACGAACTTTCTTATCCGCTGAATCACGCGCGAGATACGCACTCTGACTCTCATGCATTTCCAGGTACATAAGTTTTTCCAAGACTTGAACCGCTTCGCCAAGACCTTCCTCGCGCGTCTCGATGGACCATTCAAGGATTTCTCTTCGCCATTTTTCGACTATCTCGTCTGATTCCATGCCTTCCATTGAAAAAGTGCGTTCCGTGATATCTTGCAGGCACTTAAATAGTTCCTTCCGCGCCGTGGTATAATGTCGGCTACAAAGAAGGCTATTGGCAAGATCGAGCTTGATTGAACGCCAATCCGAAAGGGAGGCTCTTGAAGAGGCGGCTCGCGAATTTGCTCTAAGTACGGGCTTCTTCTTTAATAAATTTCTTCGACTCGACAGAACTTGATCTGGCTCATCGAAGCGTCCACTCCGGCGTTGCAGCGTCGTATACATTCTGCACAGTTGCAGTTCGAGCTTTTGGAGTTCAGGCAAAATGGCATGAAACACACCTGGGACAGGTTTCTTGAGCTTTTTAAACTGTTTGCGGAGTGGGTCGAGCCCCTCTGTGAGTAGAGCGGAAAGTGCAAGATTGGCGAACTGATCAGAAAGCCGTCGTCCAAACAGCGGGTCTCCGACGCTCAAGATATGTCGTGCGTGTCGCACCATGACAGTTGGAAGCCGGCGGACAGGAGAGTCCTCCTTGCGAAATAAGTCTTCTTGAAATGCAATCGCAAACTCCAGACCACGGAAGATATGGTCGACCGCCTGAGCTATTGCCAGAGGATCGAGCGAAGACAATAGCAAACGGCCATACCAGCGAGCGACGTACCAGTGTGCGCGCAACGTCAATCTTGCAATCGCTTGCCGAACTGGCTGCGGAGACTTATCGAGTGCTTCGTGTAACTCATTGAGTAGATCCCGCCGGTTTTGAAGATGCATCCATAAGAAGCCGCCCGGCTTTTCACGGATCAATCCCAGACCAGGAGGCTCGCCGGTTCTTGGATCGCTTTGATACTTTTCGAGTTCCACTCCAAGAAAGGTGTCTAACTGGAATCCCTTAGGTAAGGAAAGATCGTATTCTCTGTTGTCTACTTTTAGATACGGTAGTAGCCTGCCTAGGATCTCACGAATCGCAACGGGGTAACGGGCGATACGGAAGATTGCAAGAAGGTATGCCGTTAGATATCGCAGAGTCGATTCGCCATCTGGCTGCTTAATCTGATCGATTGCGACATTAGCTCTAGCCCTCCTGGCGAGAGACTTCGAATCGCCGATGTCAATATAATGATCATTAATAGTCCATTTCTGTTGGTCAGCTGCGCCGAAGGCGGTCCACAACGCATTGATACTCGAGTGGCTGGACCTTTCGGAGAACGTGTCATATGAAACAAATATGAACTGTAGGGGCAAGCGTCTTTTGCAGATCAAGTAGCTAATTGTGTCGGAAAATCGAGTTGCATACTCCGAGTCGCACCAACGGTTTTCCGTTTCTTGAATGTGCCCATTAAGGTCGATGTTTTCGTGACGGAAGTGCGAATTGCAACCGGGTTCCTCTTTGGCATTCACCGTAATGAGCCAGAATGCGCCCGACTCTCGAGTTAGCAGATTGATACTATCTGCAATTCCCTGACAGAACTCCATGTGGTCTTCATGGGAGCCGTAGTAATGCTGAATATTCAAGCGGCTAATTGGATCGGTTTCGCCGCAAGCGCTCGCAATAACCAGTGTCAAACGTAAGAAGAATCCTGCAGGCTGAACGATATCGTCCAAGTCGAACCAAAGGGCACGCACAGGATCACTAAATCCCTGGCCACATTCAGTCTGGCCCCCCCAGTTGCGCTCGTTGTGTAATTGCTCGGCTATGTACAAACCACCGCTGAAATCCTTGCCCCCGGGATCTTTTTTCACTTCCAGAAGAACTATCGGAAGAGGAGTCTGCAGGTCACCTCGAGAATATGCGGTGAGATTGTGGCGTATGTATTTGCGGATTTCCTCAGTCTTTTGCCCAATCCTATTGTACTTCTTTAAAAGGGTCTCGGCGTTTCGCTTTATTTCTTCAGGAGTTGCGTGCGTAGCTCGCCCAGAGTTCGGGGCCATTGGCTCCAAGTTCACTAGAGGCCCGAAGAAGTTTGGGGGTGACGGAAGTTGCCACAATGCAGGAAAAATTGCGCCCGACGGTGGCAGAGCTTTAGACAAATCCTGAAACAATCTGAGGAAGAACAATCCTGACTTTGGATGCAGTGACACGTTAATACGTCCGCGAATCTGTTCCTGCGTAACTTTGTCTTTGAGTTCGACTCGCTTTTGAGCAAATTCGCCGCAGCAGCGAGCCAAATCCACCGCTGATCGATAGTCTGATTGCGTGAAGCCGAGCCAATAAATCTCGAGTTGCGGCATCCATGCGAGTGCATGGGCCAAGAGGTGTTGAATTCGCTTTTCCTGAGCCTGTAAACCACAGACCAATAGAGCGGTTGCTTCATTGACGACGGTCAAATCGTCGCCCACCGCGTTCGGCTCGGAACGCAACGGACGTCCGGCCAGGTAGCCAAGAAAATTGCGTATGTCTCCGCGAGTCGGCGCCTCATCAAGGGAATCATCAGCTCGCAACCAGAATTTACCTCCGTGCAACTTCACCAGCGTCCGTTCTCGGAGTACGAGACTCGATGTTGGAAGGGGATCGTGTGAGGGAACTTCATAAACTGTCAAAAGTGATCCCGCGTCAAGAAATGCTCGCTCAATCAAATCATCGAAGTTCGTCGTTAAAAGAACGTCAGCCCGTAACGCTGTGGACAAAGCATGTAACATTTTGTGCGTCAAAGCGGGTCGCCGGTTTTCCATCAGCTGACGAAAGAAGGAATCGATAATTGACGGGTCGCTCATCCCCAAATGTATTTTCGCCGGTTGACCGACACTATCGGCGGGTGTTACGTAGTCGATACGCGACAAGAATCGTAAGGACGAACGCCAGTCAGCCAAGGCACCAAATGCCTCTCGTAGGAATTGATTTCCAGGATGCTCGGTGAGCGCGCGTCTCCATAGATCCCGGATTCGGCCGGACGTAGGCATGCCATCCGAACTCCAGGAGGCGACCTTCGGCCAAGCCTCTTGCCGCGGCGCCCAAGGGCTATTGTGGCGCTCGGGTACCAACCCAAATGCTGCCAGCATGCAGTATTCGAGATAGCGATTCATTTGTGGGGTCGCAGGAATACCGGAGGCAACCGAAAATCCTGCGCCGACGAATGGCACGAAGGCGTACCCTTTTTGAATCGCGGCGACTATCTGTTTTGCAAAGTCCGCTTCGTTTTTTGGCGGCATCACATACTTGATGAGCTCGGGATCATCCATTTACTAGCAATCCTAACGAGATTCGTACCTGCCAGGGTAAGTCGCGGGACGAGACGGCCGAAATGAAGGAAGACATAACTGATATTAACACCACTATATACAAAGTGGCATGTGATTGCAACGGGGTTTGGGGATACTGTATTGATTGGTGAAAATGCGGGGATTGTATTTCAAGCGTGTCATCTGACGTCAAAATCTTTCGAACCTGAGGCTGATGATCGGGATACTGAGCAAATTCGGGACTCATTACATCGCGAATCCACGGCAATTCCGTTAAAAGTCGATGAGTTCAGCTGTTGCTGGCCATTCCAGAAAAATTGCCGAGGTTGCTATGCGCTGGTTCATCAATGGTGTCGTAGGTCTGTGTTTGGCGATCGCGTTGGGGTTACCCTGTGCGGTGGCAGAGGATTCGGTATCGACCCGATATGACCTTGTCATTCGCAACGGGCGCGTCGTCGATGGGACGGGGAATCCCTGGTTTTTTGGTGACGTTGGCCTGAAGGCCGATCGGATCACAGCGGTTGGCCGTATTCCTGCCGGCGCAGGAGTTCGCGAGATTGATGCCGCGGGGATGATCGTTTCGCCCGGGTTCATCGATATTCATTCCCACTCCGACACCCTGTTGTTGGAGGACGGTCTGGCACAAAGCAAGATTCGTCAAGGAGTCACCACCGAAGTTCTCGGCGAGACGGACTCTCCGGGACCCTCGCAAGGTAAGCTGGCCCCGCAAAAGCTGGCTGTTCGCGGCAAGACACTTCGCTGGGCCACCCTGGACGAATACTTTAAGACACTTGAGGAAGAGGGCTGTGCCGTCAATGTGGCGTCGTATGTGGGGATGGGACGAGTCTGGCGCTGTGTGATGGGGGACTCGTTCGAACGTCCGACTTCCGAACAACGCCAACAGATGCACGAACTGATCCGGCAGGCAATGGCCGACGGTGCGATGGGAATGTCAAACATGTTGGCCACGCCCCCCGGATTGCTGGCCACGACCGATGACATCGTGGAACTTTGCCGCGAAGTCGCGAAGGCGGGGGGAATATATTCCTCGCATATCCGGAATGAAGGCTCGGGTGTCTTTGAGGCCGTGAAAGAAGCTATCGCGATCGGCGAGCGTGCTGCCATACCGGTCGACATCATTCACCTGAAGATTGCCGACCAAAAGTACTGGGGTCGAATGGGCGAGATCGTCAGTCTGATCGATGCGGCCCGCGCGAAAGGCATTAATGTGCAGGCCAATGTTTATCCCTACACGCGTGGAAATAACGATCTCGCCAGCATTGTTCCTCCGTGGGCTCACGAAGGGGGAACTGCAAAGCTTTTAGAGCGACTCAAGGATCCGGCCCAACGATCACGACTGAAGCGAGAAATTAAAGAGGGCCTTCCCGACTGGTACAACCATTACACGGCGGTGGGCAGCGACTGGAGTCGCATGTTGATCAGCAAGGAGACCACTTACAAGGGGCTCACCATGGATCGGGTGCTCGCGTCGCGGGTTAAGGGAAAGACGCCGCCGCCGGATCTGGTGGATGAGTTTCTGGATTACTTGTTCCAGGAGGGAGGCAGCGTCAGTACGGTCTACGCGCACCACACCGAAGAAGATATGACGACCGCTTTGACGCAACCGTGGTGCTCAATCGGTTCCGACGGATCGTCCTATGCCATCGATGGCCCGCTGCGACGCGGCAACCCGCATCCTCGCAACTTTGGGACGTTTCCACGTGTCGTGGGGGCCTATGTTCGCGAGTTAAAGGTACTCAAACTGGAAGATGCCATTCGCAAGATGACCTCTCTCAATGCCAGCAAACTCGGCATTCGCGATCGAGGCCTGATCCGGGCTGGAAACTTCGCCGACCTGGTGATTTTCGACCCCGCGACCATCATCGACAAAGCCACCTACACTGAGCCCTTTCAATATGCCGACGGCATCCAGTTTGTCGTCGTGAACGGAGAAATCGTACTCGAACGAGGAACTCATTCTGGCAAGAAGCCGGGTAAAGCCCTGCGGCACGTCAGTGCGCCGTAGGATAGGCATCCACTTTAAAACAAGTCTTGGAAGATCTCGTCGAGAACTGAATCGGACGCAGAGTCAGTTTGAGTGTGATGCGACGCCCGATGCGCTCGATGACCGTGATGCTTCCGGCCCGAACCGGCATCGTCTCCTCCTGTAGTCCAGGAAATCGAGCCGCTACCTGAGTCTCCCACGTCATCGTC
>JAQGHS010000526.1 GCA_028291605.1 Planctomycetaceae bacterium
GGTGAAAATCGCATCTGCGGTGGCGCATGGATCTCGTTCGATGGCCAGTTCCAGAGCGTGGTAGGCATTCACCAGGTCTGCGTCGTCGGGATAGGATGTCGCCTGCAGAAATCTCTGCAGCTTCTCATCACTGGGATCGTAGAACGCAATGGCATCCGCTGGCAACCCGTCCCTTCCCGAGCGGCTGACCTCTTGATAGTAGGCTTCGATTGAACCCGGCAGATGGTAGTGTGCCACAAATCGAATATCGGCTTTGTCGATACCCAGTCCGAACGCGTTCGTCGCGACCATGACGTCGGCATCGCCGCTCATAAAGCGGTCTTGGGCATCTTTTCGCCGTTTGGCGGCCATTCGACCGTGATAAGCTGCGATCTTCTTTCCGGTGCCTTCTAACAACTCGGCGATCCGTTCCACCGTGGCGGTGGTCGCGGCATAGACAATACCGGAGCCCTCTCGCCGGATGAAATGCCGCAATCCCGAGTCCTTCTCCGCTTCACCTTCGACTCCCTTGATCTGCAGCGTGATATTGGGCCGATAGAATCCGGTATGGACGACTTCCGCATTCGGAATGCTTAGCTGCTCGATAATGTCAGAAATAATCTCATCCGTCGCCGAGGCCGTCAGGGCGAGGACGGGGGGATTCCCAAGGTCCCTAATTGCGACTCCAAGCGATAAATAATCCGGACGGAAGCTATGTCCCCATTGGCTAACGCAATGGGCTTCATCGACGACGAAGAGATCGATCGTGCGTCGAGCGAGCAGCTCTCGATGTTCAGGGACGGCAATTCTTTCCGGCGTCGTGTAGACGAAATCGATGTCACCGGAAGCGATCCGCCCTTCCACGTCCCTCAGCTCTTCGGCGGATAATGTGCTGTTGATAAAGGTGGCACGTATGCCCTGTTCACGAAGTCGATCGACTTGATCCTTCATAAGAGCGATCAGCGGGCTAATAATGAGGGTGATCCCCGGGAGTTCCATTCCAGGAAGTTGAAAGCAGAGGCTTTTCCCGGAACCCGTGGGCATAATGACAACCACGTCTCTCCCCTCCAGAGCGGCCCGTACTACGCGTGCCTGCCCCGGTCGAAACTGCTTAAAACCAAAATGAGCGGACAGCTTATCGCGCAGATTCCTGGTTGTGATGGCGGGCGATGACATACAATCCTTTAATTCCGATTCTGATGACCGATCTTAGACAGCGGCGATGGCTCTTAGGGAGTTGAAGTGGCTCAATCGCAATTCGCGTACCGCCTTCATGTCCCCAATTGAGTTGTGGGATCGGCCTGAGCGCGCGACACGGAAAGCCGCGAAACCGGACGATCACTTGTGTGTTGGCCGCTCAGTTGCAGACCGCTTGACTGCTTATCTGCCACGACGCACTGAATTGTTGATCGAGCCCTAAGGACGAGCCGTAATCGTCTTCCGGACCGCGCTAGGATTCCTGCGAGTCATTAACAGACGAGAACGTGAGACTTTACGCGTTACGGTCTGCCATTGGGTAGAGGGGTGTCATCATCCAAGTACGCAGGTGGAACGTAGATATTGACCGTCTTCAGAGAGTCCGCCCCAGTCGCCCGAATTTCATGCGTATCACCAGCTTCGATGAGCATGATCACACCGGTTTTCAGCGGGTAGGAGTGACCATTGACAATCGCCACGCCCTCACCAGCCGAGACGAGCATCCATTGGTCGCTCCCCCTATGCCGGTTGTCAGGCCCACCTTCTGTTTCGCCCGGATTGAGAACCATTTCGGCACACTGAGAGCGTTCATTCCCAACCGCAAGGTGAAAGCCCTTCTTGGATTTCAATGTCTGTCGTTTCATTTGGGGCTCCTCAACTGGCGTTATCAACCACCGAAGCATCTCAACACGACGCACGGCATAGAAATTGCCATTAATCTCCGCATCATTGGTTACACGCAAGGTCCGTGCCGATCAAGTGTTCCGGTCGTGAGTGATCACCTCTCTGACGATGCCCGGCGCGGCTCGTCGGGCAGATGGATTCGATAAACATGCCCTCGGAAGCAATCATGAACGTGAGCAATGCACAAGTTGCTCGGCTTCTCAGAGACTATTCGGCGATGCTGGTTGTCTCCGGAGCAGATCGTTTCAAGGCAAAGGCGTACCGAGTCGCTGCTGAGACCATTGAGAGCATGCAGACGGACCTGGCGACATTTATTTCGAGCGGTCACGACTTGCAAGAACTACCGGGCGTAGGAAAGGCCATCAGCTCGGTGATACGAGAGATTCTGCAAACGGGTCAAATGCCTCAGCTTGAGAACCTGTCATCTCATCTCGATCCAGTTCTGGTCGAACTCGCATCCCGTCCCGGTCTAGATTCAAAACGAGTAGCCACTGTTTATAAGAAGCTGCAGATCGGCTCCCTGGCCGAATTGCAAGAACGTTCCGAATCTGGCGTCATCCTGGAGAAGTTTGGTTCCCGGATGGATTTCCACATTCGCCAAGGACTGGCTAATCGTCCGCGAATGCTGATTAAGCGTGCGGATCAGACAGCAGCGCCAATCGAAGACTTCATCAGATCCATCGTGGGTCTGACACGTGTCGAATTGACCGGAAGTTTGCGTCGCAGGCAAGAAACGATTGGAGACCTGAATTTCTTGGTCACCGGCGACAGCGCGCGGAACACATTCAAACACTTCCAGTCGTATGCCGGTGTCGAATCATCGGAACAGCAAGGTCCGGGGCGGATTGTTTGCCGATTAACGAGCGGCACGAATGTCACACTGAATTGGACTCGCCCAGAAGCATGGGGGCTGAATTGGATTCTGACTACCGGATCTGAAGGTCACTTGGGTGATCTCAAGCGCGCTGGTGACGAGATGGAGATCGAACTGACCGAACGCGGACTTTCTCGACGACACGTCAAGATCGCCGACGAGAGATCGGTATATGTAGCCTTGAAGATGACATTCATCGAACCCGAACTGCGAGAAGGTCGCGGCGAAGTCCAGGCAGCACTGGAATCTCGATTGCCCGATTTAGTCCGCTTGGCCGACATCAAGGGTGATTTGCACATGCACACGACGGCAAGCGATGGAGTGAACACACTCGCGGAGATGGCCGCTTCCGCGCAGGAGAAGGGCTACAAATACGTCGCAATTACGGATCATTCCCGCTCATTAAAGATCGCCAATGGTCTCTCAGAGGATCGACTTCGCGAGCACATCCTCGCAATCGATGCATTGAATTCGCAGCTCAAGGGATTCACGGTTCTGAAATCAGCCGAAGTGGATATTTTGGAACATGGCAATTTGGACTATTCAGACGAATTGCTACAGGAACTCGACCTGACTGTCTGCTCGGTTCATTCCCATTTCACGCTGAGCAAAGAGCAGAACACGGAGCGGATTCTCCGCGCCATGGATAATCCTTACTTCAACATTCTCGGGCATCCGACTGGTCGTCTCTTGCTGAAACGTCCCGGCTATGAGATCGACATCGATCGAATTCTGACGCACGCCAAGCAAAACGGTTGCTTTTTAGAAATCAATTCCAACCCCAACCGACTGGATCTTTCGGGCGAGCACGCGAAACTGGCAAAAGATTTAGGACTGAAGATTGCCATTAACACCGACGCGCATAGTATTCGTGAGTTGGACTTCATGCCATTCGGCATCAACCAGGCCCGTCGAGCCTGGTTGGCCCGAGACGACGTACTCAATGCACTTCCGGTCGCGCGACTTAAACGTGCGTTACGGCGATCTTGAAGTGTACATCACAAGTTAATCAGAGTTCAAGTTTTATCTACCAACCCCGCTTCCCACGAAAGAAATTCGGCCTTCTCATGGACGAACCAGCTTCACGGCAGCGTCCTAGCAATGTCCTTAGTCGTGCGGCTCGACGTGAGCTTGGTAAGGCATTCCGGAAAGATTGCCCACGTGCCTCTCATGCTGACGTGGTGCTGGGGCAAGGACCACGTGATCCGGTAGGTTTGATCGAGCTTTCGAACGGTGATCGTGTCAAGCACTTGTTGCCATTGCGATTCGGGCGCATGTCAGAATCGGCATTCGCGTTCTTTCGAGGTACGGCAAATGTCCAAGCTCATGATTTAAAGGGCACACCGTTTTCGGGAATCATAGTGCAGTGCTGCGGCGATTGTCACTTGATGAATTTCGGTGGCTTTGCGACCCCCGAGCGTAAACAGGCATTTGATATCAATGACTTCGATGAAACGTTCCCCGCGCCGTTCGAATGGGATGTCAAACGGTTGGCAGCCAGTTTCGTTGTTGCTGCGCGCTGGCTGGAGTTCGATCCGACTGAATGCCGCGCAGCGGCCCTGGCGTTAGTTGGCGCCTATCACGAGTACATTATCCGTTATGCGGACCTGCATACGTTGGATATCTGGTATTCGCAAATCACATCCGAGGCACTTCTCCAACAGTTCGAGAATGACGAAGAGTTCCGCCAACGACTCGCGAAGGCGATGGAGAAAGCCTCTCGTAACACGTCAGAGCGAGTATTCAATAAATTGGCGAGCGAAGAAGGTGGCCGCGTGCGGATTGTGGATGAGCCTCCACTTCTCTTTCACGTTGACACGTCACAATTCGATCTGGAACGTGAGCTTATTCCGTTCTTCGAATCGTATCGTGAGACGCTGCCCGCTGACCGCCAAGCCCTGTACGATCGATTTCAGCTGACAGACTTTGCCCATAAGGTCGTGGGAGTCGGCTCGGTGGGAACAAGATGTTTTATCGCCCTGTTCATGGCGGATGACGACGATCCGTTGTTTTTGCAGGTGAAGCAAGCCCGTGCGTCAGTGCTGGAGGGCCTGGCTGGTCCGCCCCGGTGGGCGAGCAACGGCGAGCGCGTGGTCGCGGGACAACGGTTGATGCAATCGGCGACCGATATCTTTCTGGGCTGGGCCAGTGGCGCCAACGGACGGGATTTCTACGTGCGGCAATTACGCGATATGAAGGTTTCGGCGGATCTCACCGGCTATACGCCGCGCTTACTGTCGTACTATGCCAACGTCTGCGGACAGGTGCTGGCCCGAGCCCATGCGAAGGCGGGACAAGGAGCCACGATCGCTGGCTATTTGGGAGATGGGACGAGTTTTGACGATGCGATCGCCCAATACGCCGTCAGCTATGCCGATCAGACCGAGCGAGATTTTGCCAGTTTCCAGTCGGCAATACAATCGGGACAGATACGCACAGACACAATGCCGGCGCCCGCCGAGCAGATACTACGCTGAGGGGCCTTTTTCTTGCAACTTGGCTACCGACCGATCAGTGAATCATTCAACGTTGTGATGATCTCGCGTCCGACCGCACGGGACCGATTGGCACCGGAAATGCTGTTATCAATTGCGGCAGTCAAATCCGGCACGCCGCGACAAGGCCCGCCAGAGGTGCCTGCTATACAGGCAGCCGGTTGAACGAGCCTCACAATGACTCAATTCACCACGAGCAGGCCGCGGGGCAAACGCTGGCGCCTGCATTCTTAGCAAGGTTCTGTGATGTTGAATCAACCCGCCTTGAAGGAATTGTTGCAGTACAAGGTAAAGGTCTATTGGATTCCTGCCAAGTCGCCTGGACGTCCCGCAACGGTTCGCGGACCGTACACATTCGATGAGGCTATTGATCGGCGACTCTATTGGTTGAAGGAGCGTCCAGCAGCGTTGGCAATCGGCGCGGCGTTCCGCGCAGAGACATCGGAGCAGGCTCGGCGCCAAGCCGCGCTGCACTTTCCACAATAAACACGGGCCGGAAACGGAAAATATCATGGGTTCCGATGACAGGCCAGCGATCTATGAAATTGACGAAGCGACGATCTTGACCGAATACCGTAAAGCCTGCGAAGCTGGCGATAGAACTCTCTGCTTGCTCCTCCGCGGTCAGTGGAACGAATGGGAAGGCGATGACAACCTACACGAGACGGCATTCGGAGAGCCTGGATCCACAGGTCGGTCGAGTCAATGTAGACCGGTTTTCGTCTTATTGCAAACTGCCAGGTGTCTGGCACCTGCTTTGGCCCTAGCGTAGCAGAAAGTTCGACTTTGCCAGATCGATGACTTCATCCAATCGTCCGTTTAGAACCGCGCGGATCATATACAGTCTAAAGCCGACTGCTTGAGAAGCAGTGATTGTCGGCGGCATCGCCAGTTCCTGACGATTGACAATAACTTCCACGAGACGCCGTCCGTCATATACCAGTGCGCAGTGCAGGTTCGCTTTAACATCTTCAGGCTTCGTCACACGCGACCAGTATTCCAGCCGACTCTGCGAGCTGCGCGAAGTTTGGATTAATCAAGTCCGTCTCATAGGCCGGTCCGCATCGCAATACCCAAGATCCGCGGCATCTGCTCAGGCTGCGAGATCAGCTCACAGAAGTGGCTGCAATTCTTAAAGAGATGTTCGGGATGGGTCTCTTGGAAATAGCCGCTACCGATTTGTGCACTGGGAATCTGCGCGGCAATCGCGAGCACGGGAACTCGAATGCGATGGCAATCGTAGAGTCCATTGATGAGATGCAGACTCCCGGACCGCAACTTCCGGCACAGACCGCAATCTGCCCGGTCAGATGAGCGTTAGCTCCCGCGGCAAAAGCCGCAACCTCTTCATGACGAACGTGCAGCCAAATCAATGTGCTCGCTGGTGCGAATGGCTTCAGTCAGCCCATTCAGCGAATCACCCACGACTCCATAAACACGTTTGATACCAGCAGCTGACAACGTTTCAACAAAGACTTCGCTGACCGTTTTAGACATCTCTTTTCTCCAAAGATTGTGTAACGGTCCGGCGTGATCCAGTCTGGCATGTGTATATCGCCACTTCAATGGCAGAAATTGCAGATTCGAGAGGCTCAGCACATTGAGAATTAGGATATTGTCCGTAATCAGAAGGTGGCCTCCGATCCAGCTGATTACCATCTAAATTCTGCCCATTTTTGCGTCAGAATACTTGAAGCTCCGGCATTAGCATTCGGCGATCGTTGCAGAGCACCACACAGGTCCCGAATTGACTGCATCAGCAGTTGGTTCTGGGGCTTGTTTTTTGTTTTCGGGACCAACCAGATCATCCCTTCAGCATAGGAGACCAACGATGTCGCATATTGTGCAGATTCAGACGGAAGTTCGTGACCCCATCGCGGTGATCGCAGCCTGTTTGCGACTGAATTTACCACAGCCACTGCAGGGCAAGTTCCAACTCTTCAGTATTGAGGTCGCCGGACTCGGTGTGCAGTTGCCAAGCTGGCGCTATCCGGTTGTCTGAGACCTGCTAAGCGGTCAAGTTCGGTTTGACAACTTCGAGGGCAGGTGGGGCGAACAGGCTCACCTCGATCGTTTTCTTCAAATTCACGCCATTGAGAAGGCTCGAATTGAAGCCCGGAAAAAAGGCCACACCGTGACAGAACAGGCCCTCGTTGACGGGTCGATCAAACTCACCATTCAGGTCGGGGGTGCCGTATGAGCAAGACAATCGAGATCATCGTCGCCCCCAACGGTCAGACGCGTGTCGAGACCAAGGGGTTTTCTGGCAGTGAATGTCGGCAAGCCAGCGAATTTATCGAGCAGGCCCTCGGTCAGCGGCAGCACGAGAGCCTGAAGACCGAGTTCCATCAGGCTCAGACGCAACAGTCGGCCCAGGAACATGCCTGAAGTCCCTGCGATCTCCATTAATCTTGCAATGTTGCTTCTTCTATAACTCTAAAAAACACTTTTTAGAACTGGATGCACATCATGACGCTTTCCGAGCGTTTGTCAGAACTGGTCCGCGCCTGTTTCACTGGGCTGTGGATCGAAAGTCACGAACACCAGGATGCCCAGGCGGAAATTGCCAAGCTATGCCGTCAGGAGAACTGGCGGCTGGCAGTCTGGAACATCGAGCGTGGGCTGTCGATTGCGGGGCAGTCCGAAACTGAACCAACCGGGGGTCAGGACCCTCTTGCCGCGATCCGATCTCTGCCCGCTCTGTCGTCGCAGGACAGCTCGGCAATTCTCGTCCTGGAGAACTTTCATCGGTTTCTGTCCTCGGCAGAAATCGTGCAGGCATTGTCCCGTCAGCTCGTCACCGGCAAGCAAAACCGGACCTTCGTGATCATCTTGTCACCGGTCGTGCAGATTCCGGTCGAGCTGGAAAAGCTGTTCGTGGTGATCGAGCATGAGCTGCCGGGCCGGGCTCAGCTCCACGAGATTGCGGCTGGCATCGCCACGGAAGAAGGCGAGCTGCCTGATGGTCAGGAACTCGATATGCTGCTGGATGCCGCCAGCGGGCTCACCCGGCACGAAGCCGAAGCCGCATTCAGTTTGTCACTGGTGCGGCATGGGCGACTGGTCGCGGATGCGGTATGGGAATTGAAGACCCAAACGCTAAGAAAAAGTGGCCTGCTTTCGCTCTATCGGGGCGACGAGGATTTCAGTCGTCTCGGGGGCCTGTCGGCACTCAAGGCGTTCTGTAAGCGGGCATTGTTGCAACCAGGCCGTGGTAATCCTCTCAAACGGGCACGAGGCGTCCTTCTGCTCTCGCCACCCGGTTGTGGCAAGAGCCAATTCTGTAAGTCCTTGGGCCAAGAAGTTGGGCGTCCGGTATTGATGCTCGATGTGGGATCGCTCATGGGGTCGCTTGTGGGACAGAGTGAAGAGCGAACCCGGCAGGCTTTGCGGATCATCGACGCAATGGCTCCCTGCGTGGTCATGATTGACGAAGTGGAGAAAGCCTTCGCCGGAATGAACGGCAGTGGTGACTCCGGGGTCTCGGCGCGGATGGCAGTGCCGCTCGAAAATGGCGAACACTTCCGCATTGAGGGTTATGCGACGAGTTGTCTTCTCGACCTGTGTTTCAGACCGCTTGTGCGTGCCCAGCAAGACCTGTTGCGTGCGGGACAGAACATTTCTCACATGGATGTGGGCGAGTTCGCTGGTTCGAGCCCCTGTGTGATAGTAGCATTGCAGCAAGTCCCTGAAGCCGAGGTACGGATTGTCGGTCCCATGCCGATACTCGGCAGCTGTTCGCTGGCGATAACGACCATTTTCGCCTCGAACTTTGCCCAGATCGGCATCAGCCCACTGGAGTAACGACTCGATCTCCTTCTCCGTGATCAACTTGTCTTCCGTAAGT
>JAQGHS010000566.1 GCA_028291605.1 Planctomycetaceae bacterium
GGCTCAACAGGCTGTCGAAGATGCTCTCGACTGCAAACACTTGCTTCTCCGCAATGCAGAGGAGGTTGTTATCGTAAGCGGCACCTTTGACGATGCATTTGGCGGCATTTTCGAGGCAGGCTGATTCGTCGACGACGACCGGCGGGTTGCCTGGTCCGGCGACGACGGCTCGCTTGCGGCTTTCCAATGCGGCCCGGGCCACAGCAGGACCACCGGTGACGCACAGCAGGCGGACCCCCTTGTGGTTGAAGATCTCGGCGGCAGTCTCAAGCGTCGGTTGCTCGACGATCGTGACGATGTTTTCGAGGCCAGTCGCTTCGAAGATGGCCTTGTTGAAACGGCGAACGCCTTCTGCCGCGATGCGGGCTCCACCGGGATGAGCATTCACCACCAGTGTGTTGCCCCCCGCGACCATGCTCACGACATTGCCGGCCAGAGTCGGCAGCGAATGGGTCACCGGAGTGATCGCGCCAATAACTCCGAACGGCGCATGTTCGATCAGTGTCACGCCATTGTCGCCCGACAAGCAGTCGGTCTTGAGGAACTCAACGCCGGGAACCAGCCGCACGATCTTCAGCTTTTCGATCTTATGATCGAGGCGACCAATCTTCGTCTCTTCCATTTCGAGCAGACCGAGTTCTTCGGCTTGCTCGTTCGTGATCTTACGCACGCAATCGATCGCCTTGACGCGGTCGGCAATCGAGGCCTTCTGCAGAGCGAGGAATCCTTCGTTGGCCGCGTCGACTGCTTGATCGACGGTGGGGAAGACACCCCAGGCGCCTTGACGATTCTTGCCCGAGGTCGGCACGTAGGGCGACTTGCCCAGTTGAGCGAGAACTTCCTGAATGACGGTCCGGATTGTCTGTTCTGTCGCTTGCATCCTGATCGGACTCCCTTACCGGTACCACGCAGTGGCAGCCAGTTACGATTTCTGTGGTATATTGTTTGTAGTGAGTCGGCACGTCACCATCGTGCGAACACTAAATTGGTCTCGGCGGATCCAACTGCAGTTGTCGCAGTTGCTCGTCCGCCCAATTGTCTACTCGTTCCAAGGTTGGAAATACGCTTGCCATCAACGCCACCAAAGCGACGACTATGGCCAACGTCCAAATCTGTCCGGCGATGATAAAGGCGATCAGATTGAAGAACCCTGCTCCTTCCAGTACGGCACAGGCGACAATCATTTGGCTCTGATAGATCTGGTACAAATCGAGCCGTGTGAGTTCGTCTGGACGCCGGACTTTGACCAACTGACTGATCCCAGCTTTGACTGTTTGAGGCGGAACGACAACTCGTACTGCAATGCACAAAGCAGCAAAGCCTGCTGCAATGTAAGCCACTATTACAGACGCTTCAGCCTGGCCGTTTGCCGCTTTCCCGGACCTCACAATTACTGCGACTACCGCGAATGAGATAACTCCCATCATTAATGCACCGCAGATAATCTGCATGGTTCTAACAGCCATTCGCGGGTCAATCACATTTTGCCCCGAGGACTGATTGGGCGGCTGAATATACATGAGCCTTCATCCTTCCCAATTTCAAGAACCACCTACACGACGACCGGCTGTGCTGTCCCTATTCCTCATTCTTAAACACGATGTCACCCTGCACTTGAACTGTATCGACGATTCCAATGATTGCGGCATCAACTGGCAGCGGCTTCGTTTCCGGCGTGAACCGGGCGCTGGAGCCCTGCACGATCAGCACCACTTGTCCCTCACCGGCTCCGACTGCATCTACCACCACGAACGTCCGGCCTGTCGGTTTGAGCTTGCCGCCATCCTTTTCATCCACGCGCAGCGGGTCGACGGTCAGCAGTTTCTGACCGATCATCGACGCCACTTTCTGTGTCGCCACCACGCTCCCGGTTACTCGGGCCAGAAACATCGGCTACCTTCCTTATTGCTTGCCGCCAACCAGTTCGGCAGCTTGCCGTGCCACCACGATTTCTTCATTCGTCTGCAACACCCAGATCTGAGTGCGGCTATCGTCGCTCGAGATCAAAGTCTCGCCGTTGATCTTCTGATTCTTTTGTGCGTCGAGTTTAATCCCGGCCCACTCGAGGTTCTCACACACCTTCGTGCGGATGACCTGGCTGTTCTCGCCGATGCCCCCCGTGAAGACGATCGCATCCGCTCCGCCCAGCACTGTGAGTTGCGCCCCGATGTATTGGCGAATGGACTGAGCGAACACATCGAGCGCCAGCGTCGCGCGGGCATGTCCGGTCGCAGCCGCTTGTTCGAGATCGCGAACGTCGCCGCTGAGTCCGCTGATACCCAGCAAACCACTTTGATTCGCCAGATCTTCCAGCAATTGAGCCAGCGACTTGCCGGTCGCTCGCATCAAGACTGGCAGTGCAAACGGATCAAAGTCACCGACCCGGTTGTTGTGCGGCAACCCGGATTGGGGGCTCATGCCCATGCTGGTGGCCTGCGACACGCCGTTCATAATCGCACAGATTGAGTTGCTGCCACCGAGGTGACACGAGATGACTTTCAGATCCTTTCGCCCCAGGATTTCCGCGATGCGGCCGCTGATAAACCGATGGCTGGCACCGTGGTAGCCCCAACGCTTCACGTCGTACTGTTCGGTCCATTCGTAAGGAATGGCGTAGGTCCTCAGGGCCGCCGGGATCGTTTCGTGGAAACCGGTTTCTAACGCAGCCACCAGAGGCATCTCCGGGAACGCTGTGTTCAACTGCCGCATCGCTTTCGCATACGGCGGGTTGTGGGCCGGAGCCACATCAAACAGACTCTCCATCGCATCGAGCAACTCGGGAGTGACCAGGCGGACGCCGCTCAGTTTCCCCGCGAACACCGCTTTGAACCCAATCGCCGTCACTTCGGAGACCGATTTCAAACAGCCGAATTCGGGGTGCGTCTATTGCTCGTGGCAAATCCGTTCAGCGGCGGCGTGGTCGGGGAGGCATAAGGACGCATCTTGCCGATGACTGCCAATCTGCACAAACGCCGCGCTTTGCGGCTGACCGATCCGGTCGATGCCTCCGCGTGCCAACTGCGTCTCCGAAGGGAGATCATACAGCCGGTACTTGAAGCTGGTCGAACCGAGATTCGCCACGAGGATTTTCATGCCACACCCGTTGAGATCCGTCTGACACAGGGAAACTGTCTGATCGCCCCGTCAAGTAGCTGAAGTCGGCAGACTTCAGGCGTTGCTCACCGACTCCCGAAGTCTGGCGACTTCGGCTACAAATTCACGACCTAGACAAAATGATCAAGCAGTGACGAATCGGGTCGGGCGATAAAGTGCGAGCTGACCAGTTCGCCAATCTTCGATGCAGCAGCGGCGCCAGCATCAACAGCGGCGCGGACCGAGCCGACGTCTCCGCGGACGATCGTCGTAATGTAAGCGCCACCGATCGAGACCTGCTTGACCAGGGTCACGTTGGCGGCTTTCAACATGGCGTCGGCCGCTTCGATTTGCGCGACCAAACCACGTGTTTCAATCATGCCAATGGCTTCACCGTTCATATCGTTCAAATTCCTATTTACAACCGGCGGTTCGTCAACAGGGACGGGTGGCGGGCTGAAGACTGGGGGACTCTTTTTTCGAGGACTTCTTTTAACGACCACGGCATGCCCTTCACCTTCGAGAAACACGAACTCTGCACGAGAATTCGCACCTATTCACATTGGTAACGACAAACGAGGCCGGCGAAATCACGGTTCCGGAGACTCGTTAATTACAGAGCGGCTGAACTGCCCGACTTCGGCTTCGGCAGGACTGCGGCCAACTCTTCGTGCGGGCGGGGGATAACTTGTACGCTGACGACTTCGCCAATCTTGCTCGCAGCGCTGGCACCGGCATCAATCGCAGCCTTCACAGCGGCGACATCGCCACTGACGAACGCGGTGACCATACCGCTGCCAACCTTTTCCCAGCCGATCATCTGCACATTGGCAGATTTCAGCATCGCGTCGACGCCTTCAATCAAACAAACGAGACCCTTGGTCTCCAGCATTCCCAGGGCTTCCATCGCTTTGGCCATGTTGGGTGTTCTCCAGATTTTTCAAATGAAACTTGGGGGGAAACGATTCAGTAGCCACGCTCACCAGAGCGTGGAGTGTCTTGCGAATCGCCTACGTTCTCGCGAGCGTGGCGACGTGTGTTAATGTTTGCAGGCACATCCTTCAGGCTTGATCAACTCCACCTTGGTGGCTTGATCGAGATTGCAGGCGTTGCCTTCGTCGGTATCGAGATGCACTTCCAGTCGCACGTCCTTGTTGTAGCGCACCAGAAGATCTTCAAATGTCGTGGTGCAGCCGTTGGCATGAATCCGCAGGTGCATCCGATCACCGTCCTTGACATTGAAATATTCAAGATCCGCGGGGCCCATGTGGACATGCCGTTCGGCACGAATCACACCATGGTCAAGCTCGACGACGCCAGCGGGGCCGACCAGCACACATCCGGGCGTGTTGTCGATCTTGCCGCTGCAGCGGACTGGCAGATCAATTCCCAATGAGATGCCATCAGTGAATGCCAACTCAACCTGGGTCTCACCGCGGCAGGGACCGAGAACGCGAACGTCGGGCAGAATCCGGCGACGAGGACCGACGACGGCGACCGTTTGCTTGGCGGCAAAGTAACCTGGCTGGTAGAGATCCTTGATCGGCTCGAGCTTGGCACCTTTACCAAACAGCACTTCCAGGTGCTCTTCGGAAAGATGAGCGTGCCGAGCCGAGATATTGACCACGAGCGGATTCGGTTGCTGTTGAGGGGCCGTCGGGCGCAAATGCTTCAACAGCACGTCCCGGACGATTTGTTCAACATCAGCCGGACTGATCTTAGCCACTGACGACATGCCTGTTCCCGTCATCTAAAGCTTGTAGCCGCGTTCGCCAGAACGTGGGCCGTCGCGCCTGCTCCCACACTCTGGCGAGTGTGGCTACCACCAAATGAGACTTGCTGGTCAACCTACGAGGCCACCAGAACCTTGATTCCGGCGTCTTCCAGAGTCTTTCGCCACTCGTCGGTAATCCCCTGGTCAACGACCAATTGATGCACCTTTTGTAACGGACAGAGGTGAGCCAGGGCTGAGTGCCCCAGCTTGCTGCTGTCTGTTACTACCACCACTTCTTCTGCGGACAACATCATCTGCCGCTCGGTTTCCACCAGCAGGGTATTGGTGTTGAACAGACCTTGTTCGGTGATTCCGCCGACGCTCATAAATAGCCGTCGGACATGAATCTGCGACAAAGCCGAGACTGCTAACGGACCTAAGGCCACCCCTGTCTTCGGAAAGAGGTAGCCTCCAATTTGAATCAGTTCAATTTCCGGCTGGTTGGCCAGTAAGTTCACAATCGGGAGCGAATTGGTGACGACGTGCAAAGCCCGGCCAATCAGTTGCCGAGCGACTTCCAACGTCGTCGTTCCCCCATCCAGCAGCACTGCCTCACCCGGCTGGATCAACCCTGCGGCAACTCGAGCCACAGCCTGCTTTTCTGCAGTGGCTTGCCCGCGTCGCTCGTCAAAGCCAGTGAGTGAATCGCCGGTAAACGAGGCCCCGCCACGGGTGCGACGGATCTGTCCAATTCGGTCAAGATATTCCAAGTCACGTCGAATCGTTGACTCGCTGGCGCCAACCAGCTCGACAAGCGACTGCAGCGACACAAACCCCTGTGTTTCAATGGTTTGCAGTATATTGTGGCGGCGTTCGTCCAGTATCATGACCCGTCAATCCTGCTGCGGATCCCCTATTTTCACTCTAGTCTAATACCGAAACTCGCCAGTTTCAATCAAAATCTGTCAAATAAATCTTTCAAGACGCGAAATCATGGTGGCGGCTGTGGTTTACTGGGCAATTTACGTCATACGACTTCATAGCGTCCGTCGGGGTAGCGTCGCAGTCCTGGGGCCGCCTTGCTGGGAGGAACCGATCGCAAAGCCAATCGAACTGGCTGTTGCTCCCAAATGCCTTCAATGAATAGTCCCGAAGCGGTCTCGTTGGCTCCGGTATCTAAAGAACTCGGCAAAGCGAGCCAATCACAGCTTTCGACTTTCGTAAATAGCGACAGGATCCGTGGAATGTCTGCCGTGAAGCTCACGTAATCGGAACATCCATCAAGGCTTCCGCCGACAATTTCGGTCCGCCCCAGGAAGAGATCAATTTCCCAGAGAGGATCATTAAAGTTGAGGTCATAGCCAACCCGGGCCTCACCGTGGACGGGTTCGATGTGATCGCACAGGCGGTCCAGCAACGCGGCCAACCAGGTAGGTTGTCTCATCGCCGGGGCGGGGCGATCTGCGGCTTGGAGCAACTTGATGAAATGGTGCGGTCTCAGGTGCGGTGTCGCCAAGGAATACTGCCTCATAGGTGAGCAACTAACGTTTTGAATCGATGCCAATGAGACTTTTAAGGTTGGTTTGCAGCGGTAACTACCTCCCGCGGCATTGACTTGGGAGCGGTCGATTTGCTGCGGGAGTTAT
>JAQGHS010000631.1 GCA_028291605.1 Planctomycetaceae bacterium
GGGGGGAGAGGGGCATTCCGAGCGTCGTTCGATTTCACATTTCAACGGCCCTTTCGGCTTGATCGATTAAGGACTGTGCATCGCAAGTTAATCGTGCCCCTCACCCCTTGCCCCTCTCCCCGGAGTACCAGGGCGAGGGGAACAGATTCTCTGATTTGTCAGTGCTTTTTGAATGAATCGCGTTGCGTAGATACCAATGCCGTAAGGGCGGGGGTAGAGTAGTGACTTCCAGCTCAAATCCCGTATTGAGTGAAATCGATGAGTCATCAGGGTCGCAACCCTACCCTCGGCCTCACGGCACGGGGCTCACCTGATTTTGGGGTATTTCAAGCGAGTCTGGTGCTACCGCGCGTCGCTTACCCCACTTCCAGGCCTGACCTTCATCGGGAATCTCCCGGCGGTAGTCCGGGCAATCGTCCTCCAGTCGCGCACCTCGGACACCCTCAATGACGAGGTGGCGATATGCTTCAAGCTCTCCGAACCGTTCGGCCTGACGCTTCGTACGACACGGTACGAAGATGACCATTCGCTTCGCGTGACAGACGGCATAGAACTGACCGCGGCGGACGGACACCGAGCGATCAATGCGGGCTCGCAACTTGTTATTTGCCTTAACCAGCCGGCGAGTGGCGCGGGATTGATTCACTCGTCGCCGGGCCTCTAACGCGGGGTTCTCGGCGAGCGTTTGTTTCAATGGTTCGATGCGTGGAATCACGGCCAGATTGTCCGGAGCCACATTCAGCGGATCGCCGTCTTTGTGGGTGACGATCGCACCCTGCGGCAACGGACCAAAGTGCTTCGCCGCCTCGACCCGCGCCAGCCGTTTCCACCGCTTCCGCAGCGGCCCGAGGTGCGTCATCTTAATAAATGCCACCTTGTGCCCGCGGTGGATTCTTAATCGAACAGACCCCAGTGGCAACGCGTCGCCCATGAGTGTGCTCCTGTTGGATGTTGAGTTGGCTTGTAGCCGAAGTCGCCTAGACTTCGGGAGCTGTCACCACAGACGCCAGAACTCTTGGCGAGTTCTGCTACGAATTCCTTCGCGGCGTCGCCAATTTCGCATTACTACCGGGTCAACTCCCAGCGTTTCACCAGATCGCTGACACTCGACCATTTCGCAAACCGTCGCCCGCGGGGCGAATCCCACTCGAAGTACGGGATGCTGTCGACATACTCCGGCTGGCCTCCGTTGGTGACATCGATCACGCGAATGTCAAACGGCAACCGGGATCGTTCCAGTTCCTGCCGGGCGACTCGGCAGGGGGCACACCAACTGGCCGAATACAGCAAGACGACCGGCCGCTTGATCGTCACCGGTTTGGTCAACGGGGGCTCGCGGTCGGTCACGATGAACTGCCCGGGACCGGCATGATGTTCGACCACGAAACCGGATGTGTCGTGTTCGGTGACGATGAAACGATCCGCGCACAACACGACCGACGCGGGGCAGGTCAACAGCACGAAGGCTGGAACCCGCAGTAAATGACGATGCATGAGGGAATCCTCCAGGAAAATGATTTCGTCTGGTCCCATCCGTCCCATAAGTCCCATCGCAGGAATAGGACTTATGGGACGGATGGGACTTATGACAGATGCGGCTATTGCACGCTGGCGGTGGCTTGCCGCGGCGCGTATGCCGAATCGGGTGTTCCCTTCCCTTCGGCCAGGACGCCGTAGCCATCGTCCCCGTAGCTGGCGCCCCACGAGTTGCGGAATTCGAAGCCGAATCGGCCGGACGAAATCTCTACCAGGCCGGTCAGCGTCACGGCATGCGACCACCAGTTGTAGCCCACGCACACCGGAATCCCCTGCAGCACCAGTGTCGCGCACCGCAGGAACATCTGGTCGTCCTTCTGTCCCAGGTCCCACCACTGAGTCACCTTGTGCAAGGCCGCATTTTCCACGGCACCCGGCTTCCAGCCGCTCTTGCCGATCTGATTCGCCGGCACAAAATCGACTGTCGCCGCTCCGAATTCGACGATCTGCCGCAAGTCATCTTCGATCGCCGCTCCATCGTTGCGATAACCGGTCACCGGACCGCCGATACTCCCCGGAGACAGCACGACATGCGATTCCCCCTGCACGGCCCGCAGGATCTCAATCGCCAGCGCCGGGCTGTTGGCGTGGCAGTAGTTAGTGCTCTTCTGATCCTTACAGTCGATCCCGGCCTGTTGGGAGAGATGCCGCAACGTCGACTGACTCTGAGCGAGATCCTTAATCCGGCTCGGCAATTCACTGCGGGGATACACATCAAACGTCGGTGCCGCCGCAAACATCAAGCTGCCGGGGACGCTCACCCGCGGCCGACAGCCAAACAGCCGCTCGGCACCGCCGCTCTGGGGATGATCGGCATCGAGTTTACCGTGATCACCGATTTGGTCGCGCCAATTTGATTCATCTATCAGGAGCATGTTTTTGTCCTTGGTCCTTTGTCAGTTGTCCGTTGTCAGTTGTTGGGACGATTTGTGGGGTTGCCTGTGGTTCTTAGCCAAGGACTAAGGACCTCCGTAGACTTTCAACTTCTCGATGACGGTGGCTTCGGTCAGCGGTAATGGCCCGCTGTAGCCGGTTTTGCCGTTGCTGACCGTCAGCCAGGGACCGGTCGTGCCTGATTTTGCCAGGTCTTCGACTGCCGTCTTAAATGCCTTCTGGATCGCCGGCGACTGCTGGCTGACATCGGTGTCCTTGTCGTAGACCTTGAACTCGGGCGTCTTGCCGTCGGTGCCTTTCAGGCAATGAGCCGTGCAGTAGTCCCGAACGGTAGTGGACAATAAGGCCTGCATCTGGCTGGAGGAGAGCTGGCTCAGATGAGCACCATCCTTGACGATGACCACCCAGAGCTTGCCCACGACGGTCTTGTCTTCCGGCGCAGGGTCGACATGCGGCGGCGGGTCGGTCCCCGATTTAATCTGGAACCAGACCTTGGAATAGACCGCTCCACCGTGAGCTGTCAGTTGGTAGAGTCCGGGTTCGTACAGACTGAAGCTGGCGTAGCGGTTGTCGATAATCTCGATATCTGACGGCGCGTCATCGATGTCAAACACCACACCCGTGTTTTGGCCCGTGAGCCGCAGAATGCAACGGGTCGAAATAGTGAACACGAACGGATCGAGTTTCTTGCCTGTCCCCGACACTTCCTTTGGAGCAACCAGGACAGACAGGTCTTGCTCGGGAGTCGGTGGATTGACCGGAGGCGGATCGGCCGCCCACAGAGAAGTCGTGCACAGCATGAGGAGAACAGAACACCAACGCATTGGGGGGGCCTTTCAACTTGTAGGTCAGGGGTACCGAGCGTCTCTAACCGTCAATTTTGTAAATGTCCAAATCAGCCGCCGGGCGTTAGCCCCCGGTTCGGGCAACATTCGACTCGAATTTCCAGCAGAACCGGACGCTAACGCGTTCCGGCTGATCAGGCAGGGAGTTTATTTGGACCGTTATGAACGGGATTCCAAGATTCCCGCCGTGATCGTTTCGAGGTCCGACGTCCGCCCGGTATCGAGGAACTGGCGGGCGATTTCGATCGCTTCGGCGGCTTTAATCGGTTGGCCGTCGCGGCGTTTTTCTCGCTTGGCATTGCGGGCGACCGAACGCAGCGTATGTGCGTCGTAATCCTGGGTGTCGTCGTGGAAGGCGGATGTGGCCCGATATTTCATCTTCCACGCTTCCTGCCAGGCCGTCGCCATCTCAGGAGTTGCGGGCGGGGTGACAGGTGCCGGGGCCGGCGGGATCGGTGACTTGCACAGCCCCAGCAGTTGGATCAGCGTCGGCAGAAAGGTGATCAGAAAATCGACGAACACGCCGTAGGTGTGCTGCGCAGTGGCCTCGTTGATCTTGCGATCCATGTCGGTGGCGAGGGCTAACAGAGTCGGTTTGCTCATGGGAAAAGTTCCTTTCGTGTGATGCGGTACGTCAGGTAAAGCGATCAAATTCATGTCGAGTGTCAGCTCCCGTCGCCCTGGTACTCCGGGGAGAGGGGTTGGGGGTGAGGGGCAACGATTAACCAGCGACTTGCTTTGCTTTCGCCGCGAATCCATCGTTCGAAAACATCGGAAGCCGTGCTCTGTGGGGCCGCTCGCTAATGCCCCTCACCCCCGTCCCCTCTCCCCGGCGTACCAGGGCGAGGGGGGATAGGTCACGCATTTGCGCTCCTGCTACTTACTCTTCAAGATCTCCTGGATCTCGCTGAGGGCCTGGTCCTGGGTGTCGAACCGTTTGTCGTGTTCGATCTGCTTGTTGGTGACCTGCAGCAGGCCGTCGCACATGCGTTTCGTGGACGCGACGAGCTCGGTGCATTGCGCGGACAGGTGCTCCATGGATTCGATGGTTTTTTTCGCGACCGGCTGAATGACTTCGATCAGCAGCCACCAGCCCCATTTCCAGGCGGCGTAAAAGATGGCCACCAGCAAGGCACCCGGGAATCCAATCTCGCGGACAATCTGTGTTAAGTCGGCAATGGTCATACAGCGGGCTCCGTTATTGGGACGTGCAGATTCCTATCGCCACGCTCGCCAGAGCGTGGCAGAACGGTGGGTGGCTCGACATATCTACGGTCTGGTGACCGTGGCGACATCAGTCGCAGGCTCACGCGTAGTAGTCGGCTTCTTTTGTGAGGCGTCGCAGGACGCGGTTATTGTCGGATTCGGCGAGCATTCCGCAGCGATAGAGTTCGGCGCGATAAAACTCCAGGGCGGTCAGCAAGGGCAATTGCGGCAGCGATGGCTGATGCGGTTCGGGGAGTTTGAAGAGGTCTTCCGGAGCCGCCGCGCGGCGGACTTTGGCATCCCAGTGTTCGCCGGCGATGGGTTTCATGACGAAGCCCGATTGAATGCAGCTTCCGGCCATGCTGCGGCCGATGATGCAGCCGTCGTGGCCGTGGTAGGCATGCCAGACCCCCTGCCCCTTGCGGCGGCCGATAAACAGGAACTTGATGTGAAAGCCGGCCGCCGTCAGCAGACGAACCAGCTCCAGCCGCGCGTCGGCGTGAATATTGCCAGGTGGAACAAGGATTTGTCGTGCGGTCATGATGCGGCCCTTTCCGGCCGGAGTTGGTAGCAGAACTCGCCTAGAGTTCTGGCGTCGGTGGTGAAAGTGCCCGAAGTCTAGGCGACTTCGGCTACGTAGAATTCGGCGCGTCATGAGGCTTCACGGCGCAGGCTTTCTGGCACCCCGTATAAGAGGTGCTTCGTTGCCCAGGATGTGCAGGGGCGAGTTTCAGGAATGCCCAACTCGGTGGCGCGGCGAGCGGCCGCGCCCGACATCCGTTCGAGCCACTCGTCGCGTTCGGCGAGTTGGGCTCGCAGCCAGTTCAGCGTGCGGTCTGTTTCGCGACGGGCAAACAGCGAATCCCCAGCGGCCGGGACGATGACCGATCCCGCGTGGCCATAGGTCAGCCAGGTGGCCGAGACCGCATCGATCTGAATGTCTTCGATGAGCTGTTCGCCGGGCTCATTCCAAGTCGCCGTGGCCCAGCGCACATTGGCCGAGGCCTGGATATCCCAACTGACCTGCAGTTCGCCGTCTTCAGGTGCGGGTTTTTCGAAGAGAGTTAAGGTGAAAGGAATGCGCATGAGAATTCTCGCCTCCCCGTAGCCTGACTCTCCCGAGTCG
>JAQGHS010000641.1 GCA_028291605.1 Planctomycetaceae bacterium
GGCTGGGGGTGAGGGGCCCGATTCACTTGCGACTCGCAGTCCTGAAAGTAGAACAACACGAAAAGTCCCTGGAAATACTCAGTCAAACGACGCTCGAAATGCCCCTCACCCCCGACCCCTCTCCCCGGAGTACCAGGGCGAGGGGAGCAGAAATCTTCAATTATTCAGCGGTCTTGCGAGACTTACGTTGTGTAGATCCAATGCCCTGACGGGACGGGGCTCACCTGGCTGATTTCATCTGCAGATGCATTTAGATTTAAAAAATGCAACGTCGAATGTTAAAGAACACGACGGCCGGAGCGGCCATCCTACAAACCCTTAATCAAGACAAAACTGGTCTTGCCTCAATCTGGCGTCTGTAGTAGATTCCCGGCCCTGCCATTTCCCCTCGGGATTCCCCGAATAACATTTCCCACTCCCTGCCCTTAAAAAAATCCCCATCGGGGTCTTCACCCCCGGCACGAGGTATGCCCACTATGTCACGTCACAATTCCCACTCGGACTCGTGGTACGATTCGGTCGGTCGCTGGTTGTCCGGAGCGCCCAAACGGAAACGCCACTCGGAAGAGACCCCGACTCGGCAAGTGACCGTCGAATTCCTGGAAAACCGGCAGCTGTTGTCGGCCACCAATACGTCAGGCGCGAACCCGACAGATCTGAATTCGGCCTCGTCTGACGAACAGACCGCCGCGGTCGCCGGGTCCTCCAGTACGACGACCACCACGCATGGTGTGGATTCCAATGGCAATCCGACCACGACGACCACCATCACCACGACCACCACCGATAACGACGGCAATACCACGACTTCGTCCACCTCGACCACGACCGTCGATGGTACGACCACGACGCCGTCTACGTCGATCGATACCGATCAAGCCCTGGGCATGGCCCTGCAGGCTGACGGCAAGATGATTCTGGTCGGTGCCGTGCAGATCGATACCTATGGAAACTATGACTTCGGCATCACCCGGCTTAATGCGGATGGCTCGCTGGATACGTCATTCGGCACCAACGGCAAGAAGGTCATCTCGTTTGATCTGGGCGGCCGGGATGCCGACGATCATCTCAGCATGGACCAGGATGTCGCGACCTGCGTGGCGATTCAGTCCGATGGCAAAATTGTCGTGGGCGGTTATGCCCAACGCGATGGATTCGGCAACTTTGATTTTGCCGTCGTGCGGCTGAATACAGACGGCGCCCTGGACACGACCTTCAGCAGCGATGGCAAAGCAGTCGTGGCCTTCGATTATGGTGGCGGCGGTGATGACCGGGCGACCGGCATCGCCCTGCAGGATGATGGCAAGATCGTGCTGGTCGGGTACTGCCAGAAGCAGCAACTCGGAGATAACGATATCGCCCTGGCACGTCTCAAGACCGACGGTTCGCTGGATACCAGCTTCACCGGCGACGGCCGCAAGTTCATTGGCTTCAATAGCAGTGGCAACGGCGATGACCGCGGAGCTGCCGTCAAAATTCAAGCCGATGGCCGGATCGTGGTCGTGGGCTATGCCCAGGCCGGCGGTACGGGGAACGACGATTTTGCGATTGCTCGCGTCACCACAGGCGGCTCACTCGACTATTCCTTCAGCGGTGATGGTAAAAAGACCGTGGGCTTCGATCTGGGCGGTACGGGAAATGACCGCGCGACATCGGTGGCCATTCAAACAGACGGTGGCATTGTCGTCGCCGGTTCCGCCTCTTCCGTGGACGGAGATGGCGATTTTGGCGTCGTGCGGATCAAGAAGAATGGCTCGATCGACAAGACCTTCAGCGGCGACGGCAAGAAGACGATCCCCTTCAACCTGGGGGCCGATCTCGAAGATCAGGCGACGGGAGTTGCCATTCAGGCCGACGGCAGTATCGTCCTGTCGGGCCTGACCCAGATCAGCGCCACCGGCGACTTCGATTTCGCCGCGGCCAGGCTCACGACCGCCGGGGAACTCGACACCTCGTTCTCGACCGACGGCAAGAAGAGTATCGCCTTCAATATGGGTGGCAGCGACAACGACGTCGCGAACGGCGTTGTGCTGCAATCCGACGGCAAGATCCTCCTGTTTGGACATGCCCTGCGGACCGATCCCGCGAATACCGACTTTGCAGTGGCTCGCCTCGATACCGACGGCCAACTCGATACCAGCTTCGGAACGGGCGGCCTGAAGACGATTCCGTTCGACGAAACGTAATTCTGCCGCCAGTTCCAGGATCAACTCAGGTTCCACCACCAGCCGCCAATTACGGGCGGCTGGTGTCGTTTCCGGCGGATCGTTTCCAATGGCACTCGCTGTGAGCGGCATGGCGCTAGCCACCGGTTTTGTGCGTTCATCGCGTCCCGACCCAATCAGCCGGAGGGCGTTAGCCCCCGGTTCCGATTTCGGCCCTGATTTCCCGACCGAACCGGACGCTAACGCGTGCCGGCTGATTTGGCGCACCCTGTTATTGCGCGTTGCTCTGAACTGCTTAGGAAAAATGACTTGCGCTCGTCCGTGTTGGCACCATGAGTCCGTGGGCTAGCGCCCAGCGGCTGATAGGCCAATAGCTAAACTGAGCCCCCCGCCGCTCACCCGCTTGACCACAAAACACGCCGCAAAACACGATCGACACCCGCGACGGAAACGTTAACAGCCGTTAGCGCTCGCGCCAGACTGTGGGTCTTTGCGTAAGCGCTCGTCGTGATTCGCGTCGTTCCGCGACGGCCGCAAACTCGCGGAGATACCCATCAACGGTCGTCAGCGCGGCCCGACGGCGGCCCCAGCCGCCTGCAGAACACTGTATTTAAGTGATTACACCTACTGGGTATGCACGCACAAACGCACAGAGAATCCCTCAAATGTAAAAAAAGAATATAAAGTCACTTCCCTCCGAGTTGTTCACCGTTCGTGGCATCCAATTTGCCTTATCCCATCTCAGCTTCTCTTCTCCAAGGAGGAAGTCGCGCCATTTGTGCGCTACCGGTCCGACTGCCGTGGAAGGGTCAAAACCGGTCACTCAACTTCCATTCATGTTGTCAGCGTTCATCACAATTCGGAGAGTTTTCATGTTTCAGAAGTTCATGTCAGACGAAACGGGCTTTATTGTCTCGTCGGAACTCGTACTCATCGCCACGATGCTGGTTCTGGGACTCCTGGTCGGTTTGAATACCCTTCGGAACTCGATTACCAGCGAATTGGATGACATCGCCGACGCGATCGGCAACATCAACCAGGACTACAGCTACTCAGGTCTCACCGGTCACTCGGCCAGCGTTGCCGGGACCGTCTTCGATGACGTGGAAGACTTCTGCGAAGTCGGCAATCAAGTCGCCGACACCTTCCAACTCTGCACGGCCACCGTTGATGGCGGCGTCGAGAACTAGTCCGGCCACTTGTAGCTGCAGGCTACCCGACTCGGAGAGTCAGGCTACAGGTTCGCGGACAGTTCTGGCAATTGAGTTCGCTCGTCACGGATGGCTGGTCCACACAGTTCCCGAGTCTCGCGTTGCGCGGACTCGAACGACGTGTGTCGCGAATCCCAGGGTCGTGTACGAGCTGCGTTCGAAGTCCGGTCCTTCGACGCAGGAACCAGGCGGAAGTTTTTCTGTATCCATCACTGGGTGTGTGCCTCGGCAGAATCTGAGTGTTCAGATCGAGCCTCGACGCGACGCCCTCCATCATCAAGCGGAATGATTCTCATGCGTCTCACCCCCTGGCTGTCGCTGTTCTCGAAGTCACCCACAGGCCGGAAACTGAGTTCTGTCCAGGCGAAACGCCGATCGCGCTCCGTGATGAATCAGCTGGAGTGCC
>JAQGHS010000650.1 GCA_028291605.1 Planctomycetaceae bacterium
GGTACCGATGTTGAGAAGGCCATTCTGATTGATCAGGAGTATTGCCTGACAGTGAATCACCAGAAAGTCGCCTACATGTGGAAGCTGCCGGAATGCCAGGCGGTGTGGCGCATGGAGGGTGGCTCCAACTGGTGCCTCAGTCCGGGTGCCAAGTACCTGGGATTCCAATCGGGTGGGCGTTATGCCTTTCTGGACCCCAAGACCGGCGAAGTGGTCGGTGACGTGCAGACCAACATGGCGGAGCTGCACTGCGCTTTTCACCCCATCGGTACCCATTTTGCGCTGCTGGGTTTTGATGGAGTCAGCCGCAAGCTGCTGGTAGTTGATGTGGCCACCGGTAAAACGACAGCCGATTTTTACATTCCGCTCGGCAGTCAGTCCCTCCAATGGTGCGGTGACGCGCATATTCTGGTGGACGGCAATTACCTGATTGATTTGCCGCAGCAGAAATCGGCTTGGACCTATGTCCTGCCGTATGGCTTCTCGGCGGCGAATCAACCCGACGGCAAGACCTGGTTTGTCACCTCAGGTGGCCCGCTGGATCAGAATGCATTTCTGGCCAACGCCACCCTGCCGGACAAACCGGCCCTCGCCCAGATTGAAGCGGGACCGTTACCCGATGACGCCCTGTTACTGCCCGGCATGAAAATCAATCTGCAGGTCAATCTGGCGGCAGCCTCGCCGCTGCATCCCAATCTGGTGACAGAAGTCACCAACAGCTACCGCGCGGCCATTGAGAAAGCGGGATTTGTCGTGGGGACGGATTCGCCTTACACGTTTGTGATTACGACGGCGCAGGGCGGCTCCGGAGGCAACATGGAGTTGGAGCTGAATCGCCGAAACGGTGGCGCCAACGGCACCAAGATCTCGGTCGCCATCGCCCAGGTCCAATGCGAAGTAAATCTGATGGTGAATGGTCAATCAGTCTGGAAGGAATCTCGAAACGTGTCCAATCGACTGTGGGGGTTCGCATTATTGAAAGATGGCGAAGACCCGACGACGCATCTGATCAATCAGATGTGGAATGGCGTCGCCAACTATCTGAAGACACTGCCGGTGCCCCGTCAGGTGTTCAAAACCAACGCCGGCGCGGGATTGGGGAAATCCAACTTCGTGCCCGGCGGAACCCAGCAGGTTGCCAACTGAATCCGCACTGGTCGGCGACGCTCTGAAGAATATTTCGACCACATGGGAGGGTGAGGGACCCAGAGGGTACCCCGCCCTACCAACATCGTGGTGGCGTGTCCCGTGAAATCCCAGTGCGGCCGAGCTCATTTGAGTATGCACCTGACGGACGGACCGGGAACCACCACGCAAATTCATCAGCTCTTAACATCTACCCCCCGTTTCGCCACTCCACCGAGATCGCAGTGGATAATGCTGGAACTCTTCGGCACAATAGAGCGCAGTTACGGCAGGCGGGGCAAGTCGGCGGGCGGAATTGTTGCTCGCTGAATCCATCGGCTGGTTCCCTGTGTCGTCGTGTCCATTGCCACAGCCACTGAGTGACTGTTCTTATCGTCCCATCTCGATGTCGCCGCTGCTGGTCGGCAGAGGCACGTCACATTGTTCATCCTATCCTGATTTTCTGAAGAGGATCACCATGTCATCCGAACTCAAACCGCCTGCGCCAGCCAAACCACCACGCTCACCCGTCGAACGGGCCATCGTCTGGGGCGTCATCGGCATCGGCTTGCTCGTGATTGCCGTCGAAGCGAACGCTCATCTGTCGCACACCGCGGCACTCGGCAAATTGCGGTCAAAGCTCGACGAGACCGCCGATGTCAACACCGGCTTGACGAAGAAGCAGGTCGATCAGATCGTGGGTAACAAGATCCCCGAATCGCAAAAGCTGGGCTTTCTGGACACGTCGATTGCCGCGTCCCGGGTCGATATCTACACCTACCCAGCCCTGTTGCGCAGCCGCAAATTGTACATTTACTACGGCATTGATGGGAAGCTAGTGGAGCAAGAGGCGGAAGTCATGGATGTGTTGACGGTGGTCGCTCCGACGGCCGCCGAGGCGCAGGCCAGTCTGCCCCCGATGGATCCCAACGCCAAGTTTGACGGCCCCGAAGGCGGTGTCGCCGGACGCGGCGGCCCGGGAGGCCCCGGCAGTGGCACTGGCGGCGGCACAGGCGGAGGCCGACGCAAGGGCAAACGCAATGCGGAAGGTGGAGCCAGCGGACGTCCCAAGACCGAAGACGCCGACACCAAGCCATCCGACGACAAACCCAAAACCGACGACGCCAAGCCCGCGGACGACACGAAGCCCGCCACGGACGCGAAACCGGAAGAAGCCAAGCCCGAAGCCGCCAAACCCGAGCCAGTCAAACCCGAACCAGAAAAGCCAGCCGCCGACAAACCCGCTGAGACGAAACCAGAAGAGACCAAGCCGGCGGAAACCGAACCGAAAAAGGAATAGCCGACCAACTCCCCATCAGTCCCATTGGTCCCCTAAGTCCTATCCGTCCCATCGAAACAAACACAGGACCGACATCTCAACCAACGAGATGCCGGTCCTGTGTTGTTTTATTCATCCACAGATTTCGCAGATGACGCAGAGAAGAATCCCTTTACCCCATGTGCGTCATCTGCGAAATCTGTGGATCATTCTTCTACCATTCAGAAGAGACGCGATTGTCTATTACAAGTTCTTCTTCACCGGCCATCGGATGGTATTAATGTATTCGCGAATCATCGGTGGTATTTCGCGATACGTCCCTCGAATTCCAAACCTGACGCAGAACCATTGATCGTCATGTTTCACAAACAGTTTACAACCACTACAAGCGGGGTCATCGAAAGTGCCTGCTTTCACGTCATCGAATTTCTCGTACGCCGGGAATCCCTGAAGTTCGACTTGCTGATAACCCTCTAGCTTGGGGGGAATTTCCCCATCCTCAAGAGGCCACACGGCCAATTGCGAACGGGTACGTCCGATGCCACGAGGATAGATGAATATCCTTGGGGGACTCTGATGGCAAGGCCGTTACGAACTCCCAATTCACAGGCAGCACGATCGACAACCCCGACGAATGGCCGACGCGCCGAGTCTCGTCGGGATGTTCGGCAGGAATTGGGAGACCGTTTGGCCCCCGGGGATCGCGAGCGGACTGCACTGCGGAATTAACTAACGCGGCAAGCGCACCGACTATCACAAGCACCAGCGCGTACTCGATTCGATGCGGCAATAACCCACGACTCGTACTACTCATCAGACGTTCTCGATTCGCTTGATTGACGCCTTGCCATTCGCCCCAATCGACACTGGCGATACTGCTTACAATGCAACGAAGGCCGGCTTGATCGCCACAAGCAACCGCTTCAGCCATTCCTCTTCCGTCCCCTGGATTCCAGGATAGTCCTTCTTAAAATCCTCCCACTGGAAAAACCAATCGTCGAGATGCTCTTCCGTAAATTCCCAGCGTCCGTTTCCATCAATGACCGCCTTCATGGTCAGTAACACCAGATCGCTCGGCAATTTGTAATGCTCCGCGAGCAACGTCGCATCGTACAAGTCTTTCCCTTGCGGATAGGTGTCCGTCCCCAGCCACAACAACTTCCAGGCCAGCGACAATTCCGGCGAGGCGATCCACACCGTTGTGCTGCGTCCCTCGGGCAGGGTGAGGGTCGTTTCCACCGGCGCGTGCCACATTTGATCATTCAGCGAGAAATCCATCTGCGACGTCCCCAGCGGCAAGTCTTCTGCCTGCCAGGTCAAGACCATCCGCCGGCCGGGAACGCGGTCGTAAGCCCAGATCTCATCGTTGACGATGCTTTCGATTCGAATCTCTGACCCAGGCAACTGGCGCCGTTGCAGGATCAGCGCGGTCAGTCCCTTAAAAACGCCCCAGTCTGAAAGACTCAGCCAGCTTGGTTGCACTGGCCGGATCACCCAATCCAGATCCTTCGGTTCGCGCGCCACATCGCCCAGCCAATGCTTGAGCAAATAGCTGCCGCGCAGGACCAGCGAGTTCTTCCAGTCCGATTCCCCAATGACCTGAACCAGATGATCCATCACTCGGCGCCGCGCAGCGAACCACCGGTGTCCAATTTCCGGATCCAGAAAAGTCGGTTCGCCCAGCCGGAAACCGCGACTGTATTTCTGCAATGCCGGATCGAAGAGCTGCGAACGCTCCACCCGCTCGTCCGCAGGCAAGGCGGGAAACGACGGCGGATACCCCAATCGCTCCGGCTGGGCCGACGCCTCCCCGGCCTGAGGCAAACCAGGAATTGACGCCGTCGCGCCCGAGGGCTGCGAGTTCCAGAGAGCATTCCAAAACCGCTGAAACACCGAACCCATGACGTCACCCTCCCACCGTGAGCCAACCCGCATCGACATCGAGATTACTGTCATAAACGACGAACTCAGCTTCTGTCTCCAGAATCGTCCAACCCGCCTGGTTCAGATCCCATCGCAACGCATTCAACCGTTGCTCAGCCGTGACTCGTCCCACCGACCAGCAGCGCTGAGTCACAAACCGTTCCAACCGACCATCATCCCGGACTCGCAAGGCATTCCGCGACAGGCGAGCCTGATGCCGCTCGGCCAATCGCGTCAGGCCGGCCAGGTCCGCGTCCCCTTCGATCACAAGTTTGACATGGTGTTCGAAGTAATGGTTCGCCGGCAGGCTCGCCGCCGCGCCGTCCGATTGCGGAACATCCTCATTCAACGGTGCCGCCTCAATCTTAATCCGCGTGACATCAAACCCCGCTTCACGCAACCGATCAGCCAGCTCCCGGGCAACTTCCAATTCACTCGACAAGACCCCCTGGCCATGTCGAGTCAGCATCGGCTGCGAGACAGAATGCCCCCGGTCCAGCACAATGTGCAGACATTTCAGTCCCTGCAACTCCGCAAATCGGCGCAGCACCGCAATCCGGTCCGCCGGCACCGATTCCACGGTCAGATGAGTTTCCAAATCTCCAGCGTATTCCATCGCAGATTTCATCACGGTTCGAGTCTGGCGATACGTAAATCAGCCGCTGGGCGCTAGCCCCAGGGTTCGAAGCAACCATCGACTCCGTGGCCCAACCGAACCGAACGCTAGTGCGTTCCGGCTGATTTCGAAACTCTACAGTAAACAAACCACTTCTTTCGCGACCTGTTAATTCCGATTCGTGTCATTTGTGTGATTCGTGGTTAAGAACCTCGATCCAGAAAAACCACGAATCACACAAATGACACGAATAGGACCTGGCGTCAATCAATCGGTGACCGGCAACACGACTGATTGAATTGCGGTGGCTGTGTTAGAGATTCTGAGCGTGACCTGAAAATACAATTCTATCGCCCGCCAGCGTCCACTTCGACGCCATATAGGAGTCCTCATCTCAACGAAAAGTTCACGGAAGTATTGATGGATACTCTCGAGTAAACTTGCGACAATTGCGGACACGTCGTCGCCATCACTCGAGACACCCCACACGCTTGGAGATTGACATGCATCGACTCTTGTTGTTGACGGTACTGCTCAGTGGGCTCTACACAAATCCCATTCTGGCACAATCGCGAGAAGAAAAAGTTCGCAACGACAAGCAGAAAGTCGAAGCCGCCGGCTACTGGATCTACGGCGACCTGCCCAAGGCCTTCGCCGAGGCGAAACAAACCGGCAAGCCAATCGTCGCCGTCTTGCGTTGTCTCCCCTGCGAAGAATGCGTGAAGCTGGACGACGATTTGATCGACGCCGACGCCCGAGTCAAACCGCTGCTCGAGCAATTCGTCCGAGTCCGGATCGTCTCCACCAACGGTCTCGACCTGTCGCTGTTCCAATTCGACACCGACCAGTCTTTCGCCGTGTTCCTGCTCAATGCGGACGGCACCATCTACGGCCGCTTCGGCACTCGTTCCAGCCGCAAGGAATGGATCGGCGATGTCTCCGTCGACGGTCTCGCCAAGGCCCTGCAAGGTGCGCTGGCCCTGCACAAGTCCTATCCCGCGAACAAATCCGAACTGGCCGCCAAACGCGGTCCGGCCCCCGAGTTCGCCACCCCCGAAAAATTCCCGTCACTGGCTCCCCGTTACAAGTCAACGCTCGACTATGACGGCAAGGTCGCGCAGAGCTGCATCCACTGCCATCAGATCGGCGATGCCGTGCGGCAGTTGATCTTCAGCCGCAAGGAACCGCTCCCCGAAACCATCCTGTTTCCCTATCCGCACCCGAAGGCGATCGGCCTGATTCTAGATCCCAAAGAGATGGCGACTGTCACCAGCGTTGACCTCAAGAGCCCCGCAGAACAAGCCGGCTTCAAAGCAGGCGACATCATCCAAAAACTGAACGGGCAACCGTTACTTTCCATGGCCGACGTCCAATGGGTCTTACAGCAGAGTTCACCAGACGGCGCAGAGGTCCAAGCCAAGGTTGTCAGAAACGGCAAGCCAGTCGATCTGACCTTAAAGCTGGAAAAAGGCTGGCGGCAACGAGACGACATCGCCTGGCGTGCCAGCAGTTGGGAACTGCGACGATTCGCCCTCGGCGGCATCTTTAGTGGAGACTTGCCCGACGAGGACCGCAAGAAATGGAAGCTGCCCCCGGAATCGACCGCCTTGCTGGTGAAACACGTCGGCCAATACTCACCACACGACCTCGCCCACAAGGCCGGAGTCCGCAAGGGCGACATTATCACCGCAATCAACTCGCGAACCGACTTGCTACGCGAGACAGACGTCCTCGCCGATCGCATCCGCAACCGCAAACCGGGCGACAAGCTGGAGTTGTCGATTTTACGGGACGGCAAGCAGCAGACAGTGACAATCGCGTTTCCGTAGCCAGGATTATTTCCGTGGGATAGGCTTCCAGCCTGTCATCCTCAACCCTGGACTAACAATCTGGAAGCCTATTCCGCGAACCTTCAAATACTGCCTAAACCAATTCCAACAATGCCTTCAATCGAACGGCCAGGGGGCTCGACAGTTTCTCACGCAACCAGCCGAAGTCCGCCCCCTGACTCGGCAATGTCTTTAACTGCATAGCGGTCGATGCCGCATCATCGCACAAGTTCAGCGCCAATTCATCGAGCGCACGCAGATAGAGCGCTGCCGGGGTCGTTTTGATCTCGCAGGCGCGCACCACGAATGCCAGCGAGTCTGTATACCGCCCCTGCACGTGGCATTTGATCGCCACGTCCATGCAGAAGCTATAGCTATACGGCACGCAGCAGCAATCGAGAAAACCCAGCTCCCGCAACAAGACATCAACGGGCTTCGTCAGGCCCGTCGGCGGCACAAAAATGCCCGGCTTTACAACTGATGGCCCGGGCCCCGGACCGACTTGCGCGAAATTCCATGCAGGCGTCGACAGGCTAAGCATCGTCGCGATCAGTAGACAACGTGTTCGACAGGCAAGTTGTGGCATGGTCAGTCCCTTTGTTCGAGAGCAAACGATTGCATTCCAAGAACCGTGAAACAGCGAGGCTCGCGACTAACTATTTGCGATTTCTGTGCCGGTAAACCGCAGATCGCTCAATAGCGTACTCTGTCTCGTGCGCAGAGTGGATCGGCGCAGAGTTAAGGCCTCGCACAGTTCTTACTGCGCGATCATCGGTCGAAATGCTCGCTGATACACCAAACAGAATCAGCGACAATGCACTTCGGGCAACCGAGAGGTCGGGTTTGCGATTTTTGGAAATTGGCCGCTATCGAGTTGATTCGCGTTTCGACGAACAGCGGCCAATTTCCAAAAATCGCGGCCCCGACCCCGACCTCTTATGGCATCCCAACCGTCAACTCGACAAACTGAATACGGATTGTGCGACCAGAGATCTCAACGTCGCAATTCGGCTCAATCGGCTGACTGTTTATGATTCTGCATGTCGACATGGATGCCTTCTACGCCTCCGTCGAAGAGCGGGACCGGCCTGAACTGGTCGGGAAACCGCTCATTGTCGGCGGGACCGCGGAAGGGCGCGGTGTCGTCGCAGCGGCAAACTATGTCGTGCGGAAGTTCGGCGTGCATAGTGCCATGCCCACGGCGACCGCCATGCGACTCTGCCCACAGGCCATCATCGTGCGGCCGCGGATGTCTCATTATGCGGAGATCTCCGGGCAGATCCGCGAGATCTTCGAACGCTATACGCCGTTGGTCGAACCGCTGTCCCTGGATGAAGCCTTTCTCGATGTCACCGGCAGCCAAGCGCTCTTCGGACCGTCAGTCCAAATCGCCCGGCGGATCAAAGACGACATCTATCGCGAACTGAAACTGGTCGCTTCCGTAGGAGTCGCCCCCAACAAATTCCTCGCGAAGATTGCGAGTGATCTGGAAAAACCCAACGCCCTGGTCGTCGTTCAGCCCGATCAAATCCAGGCGTTCCTCGATCCTTTGCCGGTGAGCAGGCTGTGGGGAGTCGGCCGCGTAACGGGGCAGTTGTTTGATCGTCTCGGCATTCAGACGATCGGCCAGGTCCGGCAGATGTCGCCCGAAGTCCTGCAGCGAGAATTCGGCAAACAGGGCGACCATTTTGGAAAGCTCTCCCGCGGGATCGACGACCGTCGCGTCGTCCCCGACCGTGAGGCGAAATCCATTTCGCACGAAACCACTTTTGCGATCGACATCAGCGATCACGAAGTCCTGCGCGCCTGGCTGCAGGAGCTGACCGAACAGGTGGCCTATCGACTGCGACGACATCAACTCCGCGGCCGCACGGTGGACCTCAAGCTGCGGTTCAGCGACTTCAAAACCATTAGCCGCTCCCACACGCTGCCACAGCCAACGAACATCACACACGAAATCTGGCAGACGGTCGCCACATTGCTGGATGCTGCACTGCCCACGCGGGGATTGGCCGTGCGCCTGCTGGGGGTAGGAGTCAGCGGATTCGAAGTGACTGGACAGAAGCAACTAAGTCTCTTCCCGGACGAATCTCGCGAACGAGACACCCGGCTCGATCAAGTCCGCGATCAAATCAACAACAAGTTCGGCAAGGGGGCCCTCAACCGAGCCAGCGGATTAAAACATCAGACAGAACTCAAGCCGGTTCCACGCCCGGAGGATATTCCGTAGGATAGGCATCCTGCCTGTCCCTCTGGTTGCTACGCGACAACATTAACTAAGTGGTGTGCAGAATAAATTAGGCAGGCGAGCCCCGTCCCGTTAGGGCGGGGGTAGAGTTGCGACTTTGATTGCCGATAGACGTCACTCAATGCCCGTTACGCAGCGGAACTCGCTACTCTACCCCCGCCCTAACGGGACGGGGCTCACCTGATCAATGTGTCTGAATTCGCAATTCAAGGAAAACGAATATGCAATACGCAATGGGCGGTCTCAGTTGTCTGCTACTGGTATGCCTGCTCGGATCACAACAACAGTCCCCACCTCCCAGCCCAGAGCGTTGGCTGAGCTCATACGTGAATGAGGACGGGAGCCGTCCCGACGGCAGTGTCTCGACACGCGATGATTCGTCCGCGATGAAGAAGGCTCTGACGGCGGGACCGGGTATTGTTCGTATCGGACCGGGGAACTATCGGCTCACGGAGGCGCTGATCCCGTCTGGTGTGACCGTGATCGGAACGGGAACTGGCACCGTGTTGCAGGCCACTGGCTCAAAGCCTGTCTTCAAGCAGACCGCCGTGAGCGACTGGCGGCTGCGAGATGTGACCGTTCAGGGTGAGGCCACCGGAGCGTGGCAACAAAGGACTGATACGGGGGCTCACGGCATCGTCATTGAAGGGTGCTGGAACTACGAGGTCTCCGGCACGCAGATCAAGGATTTTTCCGGAGTCGGACTGCAGATCACGCGGACCAATCTGCCCAAGAGCGGCTTCGCGAATGGGGGAGTCATCAGTGCGGTCGCCGCCTCAGGGAACTTCATCGGCGTGCGTTTTGACACGCGCGGCGAGTATGTGACCGCATCACAACTGATGTGCCATCACAATGTGACGGGGGTGACTATTCACGCCGGTAATACGAACATCTCCAATTCGAATATCGGCACGAACACCAACGGCATCATTATCGAAGACCACGAAAACGGGTCACACGGCAGTCTGACCGGTTGCCTGGTCAACCACAACGAACGCTACGCGCTGCTGTGCAGGAACTCGTTGAACGCGATGGCGATCTCAAATTGCTGCTTCTTCTACGGCACGATTCACCTGGAAAACTGCGAGGGATTCAACATCACCTCCAGCCTGCTGGGCTGCAACGTCAAGACCGTCGGCGACTTGCCAAACCGCTTCGCAGGCAACCACGTCTCCGGCGAGGGCCAGTTGTTCGAATTCGCCCCCGCCACATTGCTGGAAGGCAATTTCACAAAGACGGGCCCGTGGCAGAAGTAGGAATGAAAGTCGTTGATCTCTCCGCGATCGTAACGCGAGCGCAGAAGTGAGGTGGAACTACAGTCGACGATCTCCGTAAATTCCGAGTCGCCACTGCGAATGCGTTACGATCGCGGAGCGATCAACGACTTTCACCCACTATTTCGCTTCAGCAGGCGCCGTCGCCGGCACGCCCTCGCCATTCTGCGGGCGGATCAATTCGAAGTACTTGCGGATCATCTGGCGATGTCCCAGAGGAATCTCTTCACTATCCAGCACCGATTCAGACATCTTGCGGTACTTCTGATACACATCGCGATAGGCCCGGGTGGCTTGTTGTTTGCCCTCGACCTCGTGTGTCGTCTCCATCTCCGATTCGCCGTCGCCCTGCTGGCCAGTGATGCGTTCTTCGTTTCGCTTCGCGTTCAAATCAGTCTTTTCGCCATCAATGTTGCCGCTGGAGGTCATTCCGAAGGTGTTCTTCGGACTTGTGGACTTCTGGCGTTTCTCCCCGGTCTGGGTCGAATTCTTCTGACAATTTGATTTGCACTCACCCAGGCAACTCTGGCACTGACGCAGCAAGTCGCTGATCTTCTTGCGACCTTCGCATTTCTTGCATTCGCCAGCCAGCTTTTTCGCTCCCCCCTTGCAACTGCCGTCACACTTCTCAAGACCTTCGCAGAATTGCGATGTCGCCTTGCTCAGACTCTCCTGGCCGGCTTCCGTCATCTTCTCCGCCGCCTTCTTCAACTTGTCGGTGACCGCTTTCATCTCTTTCCGATCCAACTTCGGATCGTCAAGTTTTTCGAGTTCCTCAGCAGCCTTTCCCAACTTGCCTTCCATCAGCGCCTTGGCTGCCGCGTTGAGACTCTCGGCGGCACTCAGTGCCTCACCGACCGATTTCAGTTGCTCTTCGGTCATGGCCGAATTGAATTGCACCTGTTGCTGCTGGATACTGGCCTGCATTTCCGACAGCTTGGCCAGAGCCTCTTTCACATCGACGCCCGGCTGCTTCATCTCTTCGGCCTTCTCACGCAGCTCCTTGACGAGTTGCTCGAGCTCCGGAGTCAGTTCTTCCTTGGCGATCTTTTCCAGCTCTTTAATTTGTTCTTCAACGACATCAGCTTCACCAACGATCGTCGGATCGGGTTCCGCCGGCGCTGCCTGCACTGGTTGATTGGCGAACGAGAGCAGCGACAACACGGCCGCCAGCACAGTCGCCGCCAAGGCATAAGGCAACGGCCGCGGCATCCGCAACGGGACGACTTGCTGCGGCTGAACCTGCGACAAATGCTCGAGAGCATCCTGCAATTGCAGCTCGCCGTAAGCAGCCGGCGCGGGCTTATCAAGAAACGCCAACGCCGTCGTCGTGCGATCCTTTAAGTGATAGTGCTGATCAACCGCCACAGCCGCTCCATGCCAGCTTCGCTTCCAGACCAGCCCGACGATCAGACCCAAAACAGGGCCGAGAACGAGTACCGCAGGCACAGTCCACCCGGCCAAAGGAGCGCCCACCCAGCGAGCCACGCAGAGTCCAATCGCGACGAGAGACCCCGCCAGCAAACCCCAGACAGCCGTCCGCAGGGCAAACATCCCGCGCTGCCGACGTCGAACGGGG
>JAQGHS010000652.1 GCA_028291605.1 Planctomycetaceae bacterium
ATTCAGTGACACACGGGAAATCCCATGTCTGACGATCCGTTGATTGCCGTATTTATCGACTTCGAGAACCTGGCAATCGGGGTTCGCCACATGCAGAGCGGAAGATTCCATATCCCGCTGGTGCTGAAACGGCTGCTCGAAAAAGGACGCATCGTCTACAAACGTGCGTACTGCGATTGGCGCAACTACGAAGATTCGGTCCGCGAATTCCACCATCAGGGAATCGAACTCATCGACATTCCTCAGAGCAAAATGAGCGGCAAGAACAGCGCCGACATCCGCATGGTCGTCGATGCCCTGGACCTATGCTACTCGAAGACGCATATCGACATCTTCGCCCTGATCTCGGGCGACAGCGATTTTTCGCCGCTGGTTTCCAAGCTGAAAGAGAACAACAAGCGGGTCGTCGGCTGCGGCGTGAAGAGTTCCACGTCGGACCTGCTAATCGGTAACTGCGACGAATTCATCTACTACGACGATTTAATCCGGGTTGCCAAAAAGACGCAGGCCACCCAGGCCCCACCCAAAGTCGGAGTCGGAGCCGCCAAGGAAGACAAGAAGCAACAGGCGATCGATCAAGTCCTGGAAGTGCTGCACTCTGTCGAGCAAGATTACGATCCGCTGTGGGGCTCGCTCCTCAAGCAGGCCATTCGCCGCGTCTTCCCTGGTTTCAGTGAAGGCTATTTCGGCTACCACAGCTTCTCCGATCTCCTGGAAGATATCGAAGAAATGGGCCTGATCGAACTGGACTACGACGAAGCCCGCGGCAACTACAAAGTGCGACCAACCAAAGATGCCGGTGCTCCCGTCAGCAAGATCATCAAGCCCCCCAGGCGAACGCGTTAGCGTCCGCGTCTTTCCGTAGGATAGGCATCCTGCCTGTCACTCTTCGAAATCCATGACAGGCGGGATGCCTATCCTACGGAGATTCGCAGACAAAGATTCAATTGACAACCGATAAATAACCGTTTATATCTTGTGTCTATCAAGCGCGCAACAGCCATCCACAAGAGAGCGTCCATTGAAGTCGATATGCTGCACAGGTCCGCTGCCGCGCCGGGACTTTTTGCAAGCCGGCGCGCTCGCCCTGGGTGGAATCACGTTGCCGCAGGTTCTCGCCGGTCGCGCCGCCGCGGGTACACCGCACGTCAATACGTCGGTGATCATGCTCTATCTGCACGGTGGTCCGTCACAGTTGGAGACCTACGACCTCAAACCCGATGCCCCCAGCGAATATCGCAGCCTCTTCCAACCGATCCCGACTAACGTTCCGGGAATGGATATTTGCGAGCTGTTCCCGCTGCAGGCGAAGCTCGCCGACAAGTTTTCGCTTGTCCGATCGCTGCATCATGACATTGGGATCCACAGCGACGGCGGCATCATCGTGCTGACGGGGAAGCGGCCGAGTAAGCTCGACCCGACTTCGGGATCAAAAAGCGAGCACCCCGACTTTGGATCGGTCGCCAGCAAGATGCGCGGTTATGGCCAGAGCGCAATGCCCCCTTATGTGGCGATCCCGCATAAGCCGTACATGACACTTCCCGCCTATTTGGGGCTCAGTCATACCGCGTTTGAAGCGGGCGATCCCGCTGCGGCGAAATATCAGCTGCCGCATCTGAAACTGGCAGCGGGAGTCAATGGGCAGGGATTGGCCAACCGCCGGCAACTTTTACAGCAATTCGATCGTTTCCGGGCAGTTGCCGATCAACGTGGTTCGTTGACCGCCATGGATGATTTTCAATCGGTCGCCTTCCGGATGTTGATCAGTCCAGAAATCGCCGACGCCTTCGATCTGTCGCGAGAAGACGCCGCACTTCGAGACCGCTACGGCCGGCATCAATGGGGGCAGGGCTGCCTGATGGCGCGACGGCTCGCAGAAGCGGGCACGGCTGTCGTGAATCTCTACATCAACACCCCGCAGTCCGGCCCCGACTACACCAACTGGGACGACCACATTGGCAACGCGGGCCGCCCCGGCCACTTCGCCGGCTACATGAAAACGCGGCTGCCGTATCTCGACCAGGCGCTGTCAGCCTTGATCGAAGACCTCTTCGCCCGGGCACTCGACCGCCGAATCCTGGTCGTCGTCGTAGGCGAGTTCGGCCGTACCCCCCGCATCAGCCACAACACAGAAGGCACCGGACGCGACCATTGGCCTCAAGCTTATACGGCGTTGTTCTCAGGAGGCGGCCTGAAAATGGGCCAAGTTGTGGGAGCCACGAACTCGAAAGCCGAATATCCGTCGGTCAGCCCCTACACACCATTCGACATGCTGGCGACGATCTATCGCCACCTGGGAATCGATTACAAGGCGTCATTCCTGGATTTCGCCGGCCGGCCAATTCCCATTCTGAACGACGGCGAACTGATCCGCGAATTGGTTTAAAAGAGGAGTTTTTTTGCCACGGGTTGCCACGGATAAAACTTGGATTGGATCATCGTGTTCGCGGGACTTTGTGCAAAGCAAACTTCCCGATTTATCATTGCGGTCGGAATCGGTAAGGACGTTGCGTCAGGTTGACCCTATCCGTGTTTCATCCGTGTCAATCCGTGGCTAAAAACTCCTCTTAATTCGGCAACGAGTCACGCCCAGCTACTCTTCACTCAAGAACCGTGTAATCACATTCGCCGTAATCCGCGAAATCGCATCATCGACCAGGATGCACGGCACATAGGTGATCGACCCGACCGAAAACACCGCTCCCTTGCTGGCCGTTTCGTAGTAGACGATCTCGGCGCCACCATCGTCCTGGTTGATCCCCTTCGCTAGTAGCACGGTATTCGCGGGAGAATGCGGGCTGATCTTGTCGGTCTCGTGGCCTGAGGCCCCGCCGTTGATTCGTTCTTGAAGACTCTTCTCGCCGAACAGATCGCCATTCTGCAGATTGGTCCCGGCGAACACCCAATGGTCCGCGTTGAGGACCTTGTACGGTGCAGCCGTCATGATGCCTGTTTCAGTACAGACCACGCCCAACAAGTTGGCCTCAGACTCCAACGTGCGAGCCATCCGGCTGTCGCAGTAGAAATCAGGATTCTTCGGGTCGGGCATCCCCAGAGCGCCGCCTGTCGTCGGAGCCAGATATGTCTTGAATCGCAAACGATCTTGATCGAGGAACTCCACTTCGCAATTCAGTCCGTTACCCCCCAGGTACATCAGCTTGCCACCGCGGGTGTGGACCCAATCTTTAACGCTCTGATACATTTCGCGCGACCAATATTCCGGGTGAATACTGATCATCAAAATCTTGTAGGCATCCAGATCCAATGTCCCATCGTGAAGTTGCCCTTCCGAGTAATAGTCGTAGGCAAACCCCTCACGTTCCATCCACCCGAGCAGCCGCCATTCCGCAGGAGCCATCCCGCACGGCAAGCGGCCCTCAATTGGATCGGTCACCTCTTCATTTTCACGAACGACATTTCCGGGTTCGGGACGTTCGAAGGACAGCGGTAGGTACTCGTCGTCCTGAAAGCCCCAGACGTTAAACGAACCGGCCTTGGTGTAGCGAATCAAATCCTGCCGCGCATTGACCACTGGCTCAGTAGGCAGGCAATTCGCGTTGATGTAGTTGCTGCGGCCCCCAAAGTTGTTGTAGGCGAGCCAGGTATTCGTCGAGGCCAGGATCGCAATCTTGGCCGTCGGCTTGGCCGGAGCAACGACCCACGGGAACGAGAAAAACTCGCCCGACTTTTCTCCCTTGGCGTGGAGATAGTAAAGTCCTGAACGTTCCGGTCCGGTCACGAACTGAGTGTGATGCGCGCTGCCGTAGCCGATCTTGTTCCAATTCACTCCGGTCTGCGTGTAATCACCATCGGGCGTGATCTGCATGACCGCCCGCGGCCCGTGTTCATCAAACCAGCCCAGCAGTTTCACCATCTCGCGCTTCCAACCGTAGCGCCAGAGACTCAGCCGATAAGGTTCGGCGGAATGAACGCGATACTCGGATCGCTCGCCCGTCTTCACCGACCGCGGCCAGACATACCCTAAAATGCAGTCGGACAACAGTCGGAATTGATAAGGTTTGCCGCCCGCAGCAACAGTCACATTGACACTCTTCGAACCAAACCCATCCTTAACGAGAGTGACCTGATAATCGCCCGGGGGTACGTCAGCGTACACGCCACCGCGCGGCGTGGAACGGACCACCGTGACCAGTTTCCCAGCCTGTTGGAACTCCAGCAGTACGTCTGCCAAGGCCACAAAACGCTCGTCACTGACATACCCGATTAACACGCTGCGCTCCTGAATTGTTGGATGTGATGAATCAGCCGCTGGGCGCTAGCCCACGGTTCGGAACAACAACGGGGTTGGAGTTGATCTGAACCGTGGGCTAGCTCCCAGCGGCTGATGGTTTCGAAAACACCAGTACTCGTTACACCGGCACGCCGAGTAACTCCTTAGCGGCCGCTGCGATCGCCGGAATCTCGTTACTGTCAACTGGCGACAACAACGGCAGAATGGGACCGCTCTCGCAGACTCCCGCCAACTGCACCGCGGCGTGCAGCACGCGAACAGGGCTGATTGAATCCCGCAGATTCTCCAGCGGACGGAACTGGGTTCGAATCCGCTCGGCGGTGGGAAAATTTTTCGCCTGAATGGCCCGTAGCATGTCAGTCGACAACTGCGGGGCGACGCACACACAGCCCGACGTAAATCCGGGCAGGTCGAAATCACGCAGGTGAATAATCGCTGGCTGCTCGCCCATACCGCTGACGATCTGCGTGGGGCCGATGGCCTGGATGATATCCCGCAGGAACGGATCCTGTTCCGGGGTCTTACGGACGATCGCGTACTTGATCCACGAGACCAATCCGTCCTTGACCAAGCTCTGAATCGTGTCGACATCAACCGCCCCGTCTTGCTTCAGGTACAACACGATGGGGTTGCCAAACCGCTCGGCGAATTTCCGCGTCGCGGTCGCAATTCCACAGCAGGTCGTGACATCGCGAGTCGGCAGCAGCATTGCCGTGGGAAACTCGAAATCACGCAGGATCGCGGCCTGATCCATCATCATTCCGAATCCCGGCCCCACCGACGGCACCACCAGGCTTTCCTCAGCGGCAGAATCGCGGAGCATCGTCAGCAATTCGGCATATTCGCTGATCGAAACATGGTTCAACACGGCATTGCCGCCATACAGCAACGTCGTGACGTCACCCGCTTCGAGATAGCGAATCAGCCGAGCATTTTCAGCATGATTCAACGTGAGGTCAGCATTGCGGGCCAAAGGCGGAACCGCAATCACAGAGCCAGCCAAAGTAGCAGGCGTTATCGGTCTCGTGTCCATAATCTTAAAAAACTCTTAGGTTGAAGTTCGTGGAACGCGGCACTCATAAGCAACGTCTCATAGACTCTTCTACAGGACTACTTCTTGCGCCGCAACCGCCAGACGTCTGATTGCATGTTATTGCCGGCGACCATCCACAGCGAGTCCTGGAATTCGTACAAGCTGGCCGCATGTCGCGGGGCCCACGGCGTCTTGGGAATCTCGGTCCATTTCGCGCCGTCGGGCGAATACCAGACGTCCTTCCGATTCCCGCCGTCTTTGTGATATCCCTCCATGACCCACAACTGCCCGTCCCAAACCGCCACATCATGGTACTGCCGGGGATGCCAGGGGGCGGCCTTCGTGTGTTCCTTCCAATTAATCCCGTCGGCCGAGCTCCACACATCATTGTGAAACTTGCGTGAGGGGATCATCGGCGTGTCGTAAGTACCGCCACCAAGCATCCAAATGCGGCCATCCTTCACGGCCGAGCCACCAATCATACCACGGGCTGAGTAGCAGGGCTCAACCGGGATAACTTCCTTCCATTCGATCCCGTCAGTTGTCGTCCACACATCGCGATAAAAGTTCTGATCCGACTTGGCAAACGCTGGCATAGTCTGCCCACCCATCACCCAGATCTTGCCGTCATGCACGACCGTGTACTGCAGCGCCCGGTTGGCCCAAGGCGGGGCCGGCTTGCCTTTATTGACGAGGGTCCAAGTCTTGCCGTCCTCAGAGGTCCACACATCGTTTTGATAATGGCCCTGATTACAGTCCCCGCCGACAATCCACATCTTGTCCTTATAGACGACATAGCCGGCAGTATGGCGACCTTCCCAGTCCGACGTCGGATCGAACGACTTATCCTTGAAAGTATTCGGTTTAATCAGTGCCCAGTCTGCCCCGTTTTCGGATGACCAGACTTCGTTATTACAAATCAACGGGAAGTAGGCCGCCTTATACGTGGAAGAGGGATTCCAGCCACCCAGGAACCACATCTTTCCTTTGTAAGAAAGAGCGCCAGCCCCATCTCGCGGTGCAAACGCAGCCTTCATCGTGATCAGCTCCCACTCGTAGGCGGGTGGGGTTTCTTGTGCATTCAAGCAAGGCGCAAAGGCGGCAAGCGTAAAGACACACGCGAGTACGAGTCGCAAACTTGTGGGCATGTCAGGCCTTTCAGATAAAGTAGAGCTATTGTGAATCGAATTACAGGTCTGCTGAATCACACCCATTGACCCGTAGGACGGGCACTCCTGCCCGTCGTATTGAATTACTAGAATGACGGGCAAGAGTGCCCATCCTACGTCTCATCTGACGATTCGATTATGCATACTCCGGCAAGAACCGTTTCCAGTTCTCGTAAATAATGTTGTGGATGATCTCATCCGAGATCCTCGGAAACTTGGTCCCTTCCAGGATGTCGTTGACTTTGCGTTGCCCAGCAATCACCTGAGGCAGAGTCGCTGACGGGAAGTCCGATCCCATGATCAGCTTGTGCTCAACTCCATATTCGATTGCCGTCATGAAGGCCTGGTAATGCCGTAACGGCCGATAGTGCAGGGCCGATATGTTAGTATACAAATTGGGATGTTTACGAATGAGAACCACACATTCGTCTTCCCAAGGGTGCCCCATGTGCGCAATCACAATCCGCAGGCCCGGACAAGCAATCGCGATGTCTTCAAGCTGGATGGGATTGGCATACTTCAGTGGACCGGGGCGCACGAACGATGTCCCCTGATGGATATTGACGGGAATTCCCAGTGTCTCGGCCTTCTTAAACAAGGGCAGGTGCTTCGGGTCTTGCGGGTCCCAGTTCTGATAGATGGGCGAACATTTCAGCCCGCGCAGTCCGAGTTTCTCGACATAGTAGGTCAACTGCTCAACGCAATCCGCGTCATTCGGATCGACCGAGCACCAGCCGATGAAGCGATCGGAATGCTCCTTCACAAACTTCGCGATCAATTCCTGATCGGCATTGATCCCACAGAAAGGGGCCT
>JAQGHS010000702.1 GCA_028291605.1 Planctomycetaceae bacterium
TTGGACGTGATCGTCTCGAGCCGCATGGGACGACTGCCATTTCAGATCGATCTGATTCGTAACCTGCGATATCTCGATGTCTGGTTGCTGGCCGTTGTGGCAGCCGCGTTGCGTGAAGTGAATCGTCCAGATTGGGGCCGAACCTGGGCCCTGCAATTCCGGGTCGCGATGACGGAGTACCTCAATCCGCGAGAAATCTCCTGGCGACTGGTGCCCGCGGCAGCCGTTGTCTGGACATTGATCTTCTTCGTGCCCCCGGCGACTCGCAGTACTTATCGGCTAGTGGAATTCAGCTATGACAACCTCACGATCCTCGTGGGCCAACCCTACGGCGAGATGGCCCAGGAAATGGAAGCGTTTCGCGCGGTGAAGACGATGCGGCGCGCGAAAGAAGTTGTCAGTGGCACTTTCCATATGCGGCAAATGCATATTCCGGTCGCCTACAACAACAAGGATCTGGGAGTCCTGGCCTATTCCAGCCCTGCGAACCTCGTGGCGGCCAAGAACGTGTTGCGGCAGTCAGCCGATCGACTCGCCTGGCCCCTGGACCAGTTAGCCGCCCTTGATCAAGCTGCCATCATGGATGCACAAATCCTGCTGTTATCGCGAGACGAAATTACCCCTGGGTTGGCTCGATCCGACCGAGTGGTCTTTCAGAACGCCTCACATGTTTTGGTACGATTGGATCCCAAGCAAGTTCTGGCCCGCCGCAAGACGCTCAATCGCGCCGATGCGTTGATCATCTCAGGAGAAGAACGTCCGCGGCATTAAACAAACCGTGGGCTAGGCTTCCAGCCTGTCATTCTTAAATGAAGTAGACGACAGGCTGGAAGCCTAGCCCACGACAAAGAACCGACTTCAAGGAAGAAGTTCAATCATGAGTATCGCCCTGCCCTTCACTCGCGAAGAGTTGTTAAGTTCACGATCGCCTATGCAGCACGCGTGGGATCTGTTCGGGATTCCCTTCCGTTTCGTGGCGTTCCCGGACGCATGGAACAAGCGGGTCGGCTGGTCGTCATTAGAAGAAGAACGGTTGCGAGCCGTCATGCCGAAGATCCAGGGGCGGCTCTTGGACGTGGGCGCCGGGACTAACACCTTGGTGCGGACGTATCGCGGCGAAGGGGTCGGCATCGACGTCTTCGACTTCGGTGGCGGCACTCAAATCGTCCCCGATACACGCGAGCTGCCGTTTGCAGATGGTTCATTCGACACCATCACCTATCTGGCATGTCTGAATCACATTCCTTACCGCGAAGACGCTCTGCGTGAAGGTCTGCGAGTTCTGAAGCCGGGCGGACGGATCGTTGCGACGATGATCAATCGCTGGCTGGGCGATGTCGGACACAAGATCTGGTGGTACAGCGAAGAAAAGCATCGCGGCGGAATGTTGCCCGGCGAAACGGGCGGCCTCGACGTGAAAGAGATGAAGAGCTTGCTGACTGGCTCAGGGTACACCAACGTGCAATTCAGCCGGTTTTGCTATGGGTTGAATGGGCTCTATGTCGCGGAGAAGCCAAGGAATTAATCCCCAACGGGGATTCGTCAAATAGCCTAGGGTTGCCGCGGAACGCGGCAACCCTAGGTGGGAATTTACAAACAATTTCCTCAACCCCGACGGGGTTGCGTCTGAGAGCTGGCAATGAAATCTGACGCAACCCCGTTGGGGTTGAAACCAAATTCCGAATCCGACCTAGGGTAGCCGCTGATCGTGGCAACCCTAGGCTATTTGACGTAACCCCTTCGGGGTATTTCATACCTAGTTAAGGTCCTCTCGCATGGATATCCTAAGTCTTCATCGGCCGAGTCTGCGGGCAGACGACTTGACGATCATCATTCCCGCCTACAACGAAGAGGCCGGGATTGGTCGGACTTTGGAATCTCTGCGCGACGAACCAAGGCTCACCGGAGCGAAAGTCATCGTCATCAGCGATGGTTCATCCGACCGCACCGCCGAAATCGCCAAGCAACACGGGGCAACCGTCATCGAGAATTGGTCGAACCTGGGCTACGGAGCATCGTTAAAACGCGGCATTCAGCGGGCCACGACCGAACTCATTGCGTGGTTCGATGCCGACGGCCAACACCAGCCCGGTGACCTGGCAGATATGGTCGAACGGATCCATCGCGAGGAAGCCCACGCGGTGATCGGAGCCCGGACCACAGGCAGCCATGTCGTCAAGAAACGGGTGCTCGGCAAGCGGATCATCAAGTTCGCCGCGGAAGCCGCCGTTGGTCGCAAGATCCCCGACGTCAACTGCGGGTTGCGAGTCTTTCGCCGTGTCCTGCTGCTGCGTTATGTCGATCTGCTGCCCGATGGTTTTTCGGCCTCGACGACCAGCACATTGTTGTTCATGAAACGCAATCATCACCTTGTGTTTCATCCCATTCAAACGGTCGAACGGATCGGCACCAGCACGGTGCGTCAGGTGCGGGACGGCCTGCGAGCCCTCCATACGATCTTGCGCATCACGATCATGTTCAACGCCCTGCGGACATTTAACTGGTGTTCCGGGCTGTTGATCGCCGCTGGGTTGCTGTATGGCGTCACCGTGGGCTTGATTAAGGGTGGCGGATTCCCCGTGTTTGCTGCGATGACCACCATCTTGGGTGTGCAGGTGTTTTGCCTGGGTTTGGTTTGCGATCAGATTACCGCCATGCGCCTGGCCTATCTCGGGTCGACCAGTCGTGACGTCGATCTGGCCGAACAACAGGCAGCTGCCGGAAAGGCCGCGTAATGTGTGGGATTGCCGGGGTCTTGGATTATCAGCGACACGGACTCGAGATCAACGCGGCCCATGTCGATCGCATGGTCGATGCCCTGGCTCACCGCGGCCCCAACGGACGGGGCGTGTGGCGGAATGACGGGGTCGCTCTCGGACATCGGCGACTCTCGGTGCTGGACCCCACGGCTGCCGGCGCGCAACCGATGCGCTATGCCGTCCGCAATCTGGTCGTCACCTACAATGGCGAGATCTACAACTTCCGCGAACTGCGAGCGGAACTGGAAGAGGCCGGCCATCACTTCGTAACGAATTGCGACACCGAAGTCTTGCTGGCCGCTTACGCCGAATGGGGTACCGCGGCCGTCGAACGCTTTAATGGCATCTTCGCATTCGGGCTCTGGGATGAGCGTGCTCAACGCCTGTGGCTGGTCCGCGATCGCCTGGGAATCAAACCTCTTTACTATTCGACGCAAGGCAACTTGTTGCGGTTCGGCAGCGAAGTGAAGGCGATTCTCGCCGATCCCACGTTTCAACGCCGGCCCAATCGCGCTGGTCTTGATTCGTTCCTGTCTTTCGGATTCATCCCGGCTCCGGAGACGGGATTTGAAGACATCCGCCAGTTGCCTCCGGCGTCAGAATTGATCATTGAAAATGGCCGACTCCGCCTCCGCCAATACTGGCAACTGAAAATGGGCGAGGCCGACTATACGGCCGACGAAGCTCAAGAATTGTTCGCAGAGAAGTTTTCCAAAGCGGTTCGTCAGCAATTGGTTAGCGACGTGCCACTAGGGGGATTCCTATCTGGCGGGATCGACTCGGCCGCGGTCGTCGCCGAAATGCAGCGGGCGAGTTCACACAAGGTGCGCACGTTTTCGGCAGGCTTCGAAGACGCCAGTTTCGACGAGCGTTCTGCCGCCGCGGAAACTGCCCAACTGATCGGCACCGATCATGCTGATCTACTCGTGAAGCTCGACGTTGAAGATACGGTCGATAGATTTCTCGCGTTGAATGATGACCCCTTCGCGGACTCCTCATCGCTTGCTGTTTATCATCTCTGCCAAGCTGCGGCACAACGAGTCACAGTAGCGTTGTCAGGTGACGGTGCGGATGAATTGCTCGGTGGATATTCCACCTACAGTGCGACCACATTGGCGGCCAGTTACCGGCGATTGCCCAACTGGTCCCGGGCTTTAGTGCGTCAAATGGTGGCCGCCATGCCGGCATCTGACTCTCGCTACAACGTCCAGCAATTTGCTTCGCGGTTTGTCGCAGGCGCGGAAGAACCGGAAGGCCGCGACTTCGGATCGTGGCGGATTCATTTCAACGACGGTCACAAGTCCAACATGTGCCGGCCGCACTTCTTGACATCCAAGTCGGATCCAGTGGGCGTTTACGCGGATCATTATCACTCCTCACCGGGAGCCACGACGCGCCTCAAGAAGATGTTACATGCCGATCTGACTTTCTACCTGCCCAGTGACATGCTGGTCAAAGTCGATCGGATGAGCATGGCGCATGGGCTGGAAGTGCGGGTCCCGTTCCTCGATCACGAACTGGTTGAGTTCTGCGCGACGCTTCCCAGCTCGCTGCTGGCTCACCTGCCGTTTCCTAAGCAAAACAAACTGATCCTGCGACGACACCTCAAAGAGCGATTGGGAACGAACCTGTCTCGCCGCAAGAAGACCGGCTTCAATGTGCCGATCGAAAAAGCAATGCGCGGTCCGTTGTGGTCACGATTTTATGATGCCGTTTCGACAACGCGGTTCCGGCAAGAGGGTCCGTTCGAAGTCAACAAGCTACTGTCGCACGCGGCTCGCCATGTCACCCATGAGATTGATGCTGGCCATGCCTTATTTAGCGCCTTGGTCCTGGCCGACTGGTGGGAACGCTGGCTCCACTAAGAGAATGAGGCAGCGAATTAAAGGAAACAGCGAATCACTGCATTTAAGAGCCATCCCATTCGCTGTCTCCTTTAATTCGCTGCCAACTTTCTGAATTCCAATGCAGACGGGCAAGAGTGCCCATCCTACGGGTCGGTGGTAAGGGTCAGTCAACTATGAGCTCAGAATCTCCACTGGCGTCCTCAGCAATCGTCAACCCAGCACCTGCCGGAATCTGGCGGCAGTTGCATGGTTTACGATTGACTCAAGCAACCACCGAATTCGGCATCACTCTGCAATCTGTCGGTCTGATGATCGCGACGTTTGCGGTTTGCAGAATGGTCCTCTTCAACTGGACCAAGCTGCCTGAAGCGGCTTACTTTTCGCCCAGCATCCTGGGAGCCATGTGCCTCCATTGGCGCAGCGCGCTGGCCATCGTTGCAGTGGGCGTGTTTGTCTGGCAAGGCTGGTCGCGATTGCGGTGGGTGGACCTCGATCAGGGAATCGCACTGCGCTGTTTCATCGGCGTGATTTCCGGGACGCTGGCCTGGACCTTCAGCGTCTATGACTACAATCTCTACTACGATCAAGGCTACTACTCTGAACGGTTCTTATTAGTCGCACTGTGGATCGGATGTCTGTGGCGACCGGTTTTGATTGTGCCATTTACCGCGTTGGTCTACGGAGTCGTGCATCAGTTCGATCACCCTATTGCCTGTACCTGGACCGACAAACGCGCCTTGTTTGACGTGCTGTCACTGTTCGTGGCATTTCTGGGTTTGCGATTGTGGAAGGCCCCCTCGTGGCGCGCGATTCCCGTGAATGAGTTCTTCTACCTGGCCATCATCCTGCAGGCGGCGAACTATTTCGTCCCGGGGATGGGGAAAATGCTCCTCGGCTGGCCGTTCATCGAACGCCTCGACAACCTGTTCATCGCCAGCTACCTCAACGGCTGGTTTGGGTTTCTGAGTACCGAGCAAGCTTTGGCGTGGGGAAAGTTGATTGCCGACTGGAATCCGTTTTTGGTCTGGTCGTCACTCGCGGTTGAATTGAGTGCGTTGTTTTGCTTATGGAATCGTCGCGGCTGCATGCTGATCCTGGTCGGCTGCATGGGACTGCACGGCATGATCTGCCTGACGACCGGCATCCTGTTCTGGAAGTGGGTGATCCTTGATTCCGCATTGATTGGCGTGCTGGCCATGCGCAATCGCGAAATGACTGAGATGCTGTTCGCCCCCAGTCGCCGCTGGTTGTCGGTGGGATTGATCTTAGCCGCTCCCCTGTATTTTGATTCGCACTGGCTCGCCTGGTATGACACCGAATTGAATGAGATCTATCACCTGGAAGCGGTCACGCCGTCAGGGAAAACTTACAACATTCCACGCACGTTACTGACTCCCTACGAAGTCTACTTCGCGCAAAATAAGTTTCATTTCCTGAGCGATGAGAAATTCATCAACGGCCGTTATGGGACCACTGTCTCGTGGGAGGCCACTCGTCGACTGGACGGGCGACCGACCGCGGCGGTAGCGGATGCGGTGCGCAATGAACTGGGCAAGATCGAGTTTCACGAACGGAAGATTGCGGCTTTCGATCGCTTCATTCAAGGCTACTTTCGGAACCTGAATCGCCACTGCATGCGGCACTTCATACCGGAAATCCTGCAGCCACCGCAACACATCTATTCGGTGGTGCCCGAGCCGCGGTATGCCGGTCAGGAACCGGTCGCCATGGTGCGAGTCATCCACGAACGCAGTCTGTATCAGCGTGATCGGATCGAGATTTTGAAGCGGGATGTGCTCCGCGAAATCCGGATTGATCCCCCTCATACTCCACTTGTCGCGGCGACCAGACATTAGGATTTCACCACGGAGACACAGAGAGCACGGAGATTCTTTTCCTATTCTCCGTGCTCTCCGTGTCTCCGTGGTGCAATGATTGCCCCTCCATCAAAGTAAACATGTCTTTCCCGACGGACTTGACCGCCTGAACGCAATTGTATGACAATCAATCTCTTAGAATTGAGATTGATTTCATCCGCGTGGCCGGCTAGGTATCGAGCGTGACGTGCATTCGACGGAGTCCTTTCGGGGGAGTGTTGGCGGTAGTGCTGGCCTTTTCCGGCACATCAACAGGTTGGGCTGACGACTTCTTCCGGAGTCAAGTCGCGCCCATTCTCGAGCGGCATTGCGTCAGTTGCCACATTGGCGACGATGCGAAGGGCAAGCTGTCGCTCGAAACGGCCGCCACAGTGAAAGCGGGGGGTGATAGCGGCCCCCCGATTGTTCCGGGTAACATCGCGGACAGCTACCTCATAGAAATGGTCTCCGGCGAGAAGCCGTTGATGCCGAAGAATGCCCCGCCCCTGAGTAAGGCCCAGGTGGAAATCCTGCGGCGCTGGGTGAAGGAAGGTGCTACCTGGCCGGAAGGCGTCGAGTTGCAGGATCGGAAGTTTGAGGGTCAAGCCTGGTGGTCACTGGAAAAGTTGACCAGGCCGGTAGTGCCAACGTTCTCAGAGAACTCATCGCAGGCCAAGTGGGTGCGGAATGCGATTGATGCGTTTGTGGCTCAGGAGCATGTGAAGAAGAATGTGGCGCCCGCCCCTGAAGCGAACCGTCGTACGTTGATCCGGCGGCTCTTTTTTGATTTGACCGGGCTGCCTCCAACACCTGCGGATATCGAGTCGTTCCTCAATGATCAAGATCCGCGGGCTTACGAACTGATGGTGAATCGGTTGCTGGATTCGCCGAACTACGGCGAACGGTGGGCTCGGCACTGGCTGGATGTCGTGCATTACGGCGATACGCATGGTTATGACAAGGATAAGCCCCGACCGTTCGCCTGGCCGTATCGAGACTACGTAATCCGAGCCTTGAACAGCGACAAGCCCTATTCGCGCTTTGTGCAGGAACAGGTCGCGGGAGATGTGCTGTTTCCGGGGACTTTCGATGGCGTCGAGGCCCTCGGTTTTATCGCGGCTGGGCCTTGGGATTTTATTGGGCACGCCGAAGTCCCCGAATCCAAAACCGACGGCAAGATTGCCCGGCATCTCGATCGAGATGACATGATTGGCAACACGATCGGGACGTTCAACAGCCTGACCGTCCAATGTGCCCAATGCCACAATCACAAGTTCGATCCGATCCCGCAGGAAGACTACTATCGCCTGCAAGCCGTCTTCGCGGCTCTCGACCGGGCCGACAAGATGTACGATACCGATCCGGCAGCGACCAAACAGCGAATTGAACTCCTGGCTCGACAACGGACATTGAACGAAAAGAAGAAAGAGCTGGAGACGAAGGTTGCTCAACTGGGCGGCACCGCGCTGGTAGAACTCGATAAGCAAATTGCCGCCGCCGATCAGCCAGAAAACTCTCCGCTGGCAGCGCAGTTTGGATATCACAGCAGTATTGAACCGACGCCTGATAAGCCCAAGTGGGTCCAGATTGACTTGGGACAGCCAGCCGCGATTGATGCGGTAGAAGTCGTCGGTTGCCACGACACCTTCAACAACATCGGCGCTGGATTTGGCTTTCCGATCTCATACAAGATCGAACTATCTGATGACCCGGCGTTTCAAACCGGGGTGACGATCGTCACCGATGAGACTCGCCGCGAAGTGCCAAATCCCAGCGTGAAACCGCAACGATTCACGGTGGGCGGCAAGTCGGGACGTTACGTGCGGTTCACGGCGACAAAACTCGCCACACGCCAGAATGACTACATCCTGGCATTAGCCGAAATGAGCGTGTTTGATGGCGCCAAGCGAAACCTCGCGGTGAACGCCAAGGTGACTAGCCTGGATTCGATCGAAGCTGCTCCCCGCTGGCGAACCATTAACCTCGTCGACGGCTACTACTTCGGAGTCAGCAAGGGGACCAACGCAAACCTGGCCGACCTGAAGCGGCAACGAGACGAGTTGCTCGCCGCGAAAGTCGATGCTGAAACGCGGAAGCAACAGGCCGATAATCAGCAGGAACTGGCCACGGTGGCCGCGTCCCTGTCCAAGTTGCCTACCGGAAAGATCGTCTATGCGGGGACCGTCCATACGGGTTCCGGATCGTTCACCGGTACAGGGGCGAATGCCGGCCAGCCTCGTCCGATCCACTTGTTGCATCGGGGCGACGTCAAACAACCGCGACAAGAAGTCAGCCCCGGGGCACTGCGAGCCATCAAGTCGCTATCGGCCGATTTCAACCTTCCGCCAGGTCATGCCGAGGGCGAGCGCCGAGCCATGCTTGCCAAATGGTTGACATCGAACGAGAACCCGCTGACTTGGCGAAGTATTGTCAATCGTGTCTGGCAGTATCACTTCGGACGGGGCATCGTGGAAACGCCAAACGATTTTGGCCGTATGGGAGGTTTGCCCACGCATCCAGAACTCCTCGACTGGCTGGCGGTCGAATTCCGCGACGGCGGGCAGTCGCTCAAACAGTTGCATCGAATCATCGTCACCAGTGCCACCTACCGCCAGGCTTCGACCGCTCCCCGTGCGACCGAGTTCGCCCTAGCAGATGCTGACAACCGCTTCCTCTGGAGAATGAATCGCCGCAAGCTGGAAGCCGAAGCCATTCACGACGCGGCCCTGGCCGTCAGCGGCCACTTGAACCCGCAAATGTACGGTCCAGGCTTCCAAGATTTCGTCATCGAGAAACCCGAGCACTCACCCCATTACGAATACAACCTGTTCAACCCCGAAGATCCCGGCAGCCACCGGCGATCGATCTATCGGTTCATCGTGCGTTCGCAACAGCAGCCCTTCATGACGACCCTCGACTGTGCGGATCCGTCACAACGGGTCGACAAACGCAACGAGAGCTTGTCTTCGCTACAGGCTTTGACTCTGCTGAACAACGGCTTCATGGTGACGATGGAGCAATACTTCGCGAAGTCGATTGAAGCCGAAGGTGGAGATCTTTCAGTGCAAGTTGAAAGGGCGTTCTTGAAGGCGTTGGGAAGGCCGGCAACTCTGAAGGAACTTGAGGCATTGATTGCTTATTCGAAAACGCATGGGATGAGCAACTATTGCCGTCTGCTGCTCAATTTGAATGAGTTTGCGTTCGTGGATTGAAGATTGCGGTGCGATTCGAAGAAGATTTTTTTAGCCACAGATTGACACGGATGAAACACGGATTGGGTCATCCTGTTGTCAAGCTTATGTGCATATCAAACTCGATCATTGAAGACTGCTGCAAATAAGATAAACAACTGAGGCTTTGTTTGTATTTATCCGTGTTCCATCCGTGTCAATCTGTGGCTAAAAAACTCTGAAATCGATCTCCAATTCGTATGAACTCTAACCAACAATTCGTACCACGCAGTTCGCGACGCGACTTCCTTTGGCAGGCCGGTGGCGGCTTGGGTGGAATTGCGCTCGCCGCGATGTTGGGTGACTCGGGAATGTTATCTGCGGCGACTGGCGAGCAGTTGAAGCTGCGGCCGGATGGTGGGTTGCATCATGCTCCGAAGGCCAAACGTGTCGTGCAGATGTTTATGGCGGGGGCCGCCAGTCATGTCGATCTGTTTGACTTCAAGCCGGATCTGATCAAGTACGATGGCAAGCCCTCGGACTTTGGTGAACCCGTGGAAGCCTTTCAGAATGGCCTGGGGCCTTGGAAGAAGCCGGTCTGGGAATTCAAGCCGTATGGGCAATCGGGCAAGTTGCTGAGCGACACCGTGGCCCCGCTGGGAGCTGTCGTCGATGAGATGGCGTTCGTGCATAACGTCGTCGCGAAGACGGGAGTGCATAGTCAGGCCACTTATCTGCAGGCGACCGGGTTTCAAAATCCTGGTTTTCCTGGGATGGGTAGTTGGGTGAGCTATGGCCTGGGGAGTCTGAACGAGAACCTGCCCACATTTGTCGTACTACCCGATCATCGTGGGTTTGCCTCGAACGGACCGAAGAACTGGGATGCGGCGTTTTTGCCCTCTCAACATGCGGGGACGATGATCTATCCCGGGACGGAGACGCCCATTGCCGATCTGTTTCCCAACAAGCGTGGCAAGTTCATTACGTCGGCTGCGACGGCTGACGGACTGGAATTGATGCGGCGGCTGAATCAGGATCATGCGGCAACGCGTGAGGGAGATGCGCGTCTCGAGTCACGAATTCGTTCGTATGAGCTGGCGGCCAAAATGCAGTTGGCGGCACCTGAGGCCTTGGATATTTCCAAGGAACCGGCTCATATCATGAAGCTGTATGGGCTGGATCACGGCGTGACGACTTTCGAAAAGGAGATCAACGCTGTTGAAGAAACCGACTATTTCTCCCGGAAGTGCCTGGTGGCTCGGCGAATGCTGGAGCGAGGTGTCCGGTTCGTGCAGATCTGGTCGGGTAACGACAATGGATTCCCACGTCGCAACTGGGATTCGCACGAAGATATCGAACGCGATCACGGACCGCTGTCGATGGGGATGGCTCGAGGTGCGTCAGCGTTGATTCAGGACTTGAAGCAGCGCGGGTTGCTCGAAGATACGATTATTCTGTGGACGACCGAGTTCGGCCGGATGCCTTCGACTCAAGGGGGCAAGGGGCGCGATCACAACCCGTATTGCTTCACGAACTGGATGTGTGGAGGTGGGATCAAGGGGGGCACCACTTATGGTCCGAGTGACCAGTGGGGCTATAAACCTCTGGATCGCGATCATCCGACGCAGGTGTATGACATTCATGCCACGATCCTGCATTTGCTGGGAATTGATCACACGCGGCTGACCGTGCGTCATAACGGGATTGATCGCCGTTTGACTGATGTACATGGGCATGTGATTCATGAGTTGATGACGTAGCCCGACTCTCTGAGTCGGGTTCTTTGTAGGCGAGCGTCCGGCGTAAGCCGGATGGTTGTTTGCGACCGTCAGTGGCCTTCCTAGTGATACAAACTTTGTGCGGGACTGCGCAGCCCATTTAGTCGCATGGCGCCCAATACACTGGCACAGCCAGTGGCACCCTACGCCGTTAACCCTTTTTGGATCATCGCTCTAACCTCTTTTGCACGGGCGACTTGTTTTGGAGTGGCGTCGCTAATAATGGGGCAGCCGGGCGGAGTCTCTTTCTTCTTGC
>JAQGHS010000712.1 GCA_028291605.1 Planctomycetaceae bacterium
CTGATCATTCAAGCCATCCGCCACGAAGAGGGGATGATGATGCCCCCCAAGGGCAAGCTTGAAGATCGAGAAGTCGCCGCACTGGTGAGTTGGGTGAAGGCAGGTGCGGTCTGGCCCGAAGGGATGAAGCTGAGTGGCGATGCTCCGGAACTCCGCAGCGGCCCGATCACCGCCGCCGAGCGGGCGTTCTGGTCGTTTCAACCGATCACTGATCCGCAGCCGCCCGCGGTCGATGCGGCGGCCGTTGTTCGCAATGACATCGATCGATTTGTAATTGCCAAGCTGGCTGCGACCGGTCTGACGATGCGTTCGCCGGCCGATAAGCGAATGCTCTTGCGGCGGGCCTCGTTTGATCTGACTGGGTTGCCGCCGACGCCGTCGGATGTGGATTCGTTTTTGAAAGACGAATCTCCCGAAGCCTTTTCCAAAGTGGTGGACCGTCTGCTGGGTTCGAAGGCATACGGTGAACGCTGGGGGCGTCATTGGTTGGATGTCGTGCGCTACGCGGATACTGCGGGGGAGACCGCCGACTACCCTGCTCCGCTGGCGTATCAATATCGCAACTGGGTGATCAATGCGGTCAATGCAGATATGCCGTATGACGAGTTTTTGCGGGAACAGTTAGCTGGCGATATCCTCGGTCAGGAGATGATCTCCAAGCTGAGCGGCCCGCCTGATGCGGCAGCCCTCGAAAAATACCGCCAGATGCTGATTGCGACGGGATTCATCGCCATTTCGCGGCGGTTTGGCTTCGACGTGGAGAACTACCATAATCTTACCATTCAAGACACGATCGACACCGTCGGGCAAGCGGTTCTCGGGCTGACGTTGGGGTGTGCCCGCTGCCACGATCACAAGTTCGATCCGGTGAGCGGCAAAGATTACTACGCGCTCTACGGGATCTTCGACAGCACCCGTTATTCGTTCCCGGGTTCCGAAGAAAAGAAGCGGCCGTATGATTCGTTCCCCGCGCTGCCGCCGGATTTGGCTGCCAGTCGCAAGGCCGAATTTGATGCACAACTCGCCAAGATCGAGGCCGATATCAAGCAGTTGGAAGGCGAAAAGACTGCTCTAGCGACTGGCCTGGCAACGGTTGTCGGGTCGAGTGGCTACAACGGTTTCGAAATGGAGACCATCGGACAGCCGCCAATCAAGCCGTGGAGTACTCTCGCCAAGGTGACCGTCACGGAAACCTCTCAAAGTCCGTTCAACAATGTGTTTCCCTTAGGGACGCGGGGGTTGGCGTTTCCCAATAACATCGATAACAACGCGTTTGTGCGGACCCTTGATCCAGTGCACAAGGCCGAGACAACTCCCCTGCTCTACTACAGTATTGATTTCCGCAACACGAGCCCCGCGGAGACCGGTCCGGGATCGTACCGCTTCTACGTAGGGCACGGGCCGGGGGCTTCGCCCGCGGTGGAGATTGGAATTAATGGCGAGGCGCTGCGTGCGAAGAGCGGTGCCAAGTACGAAGTGATTCGCGAGATAAAACCGGGCCAGTGGTACAACCTGCAACTCGCTTTGGATCTTCGCACCAAGACCTATTCCGGAACTTTGGGCTTTCCGGGCGATGTGACACCGTTCAAAGATCTGGCGTTTTCGGACGGTTGGGATGGCCTGATCGACACGACGTTTGTCGACAGGTACGGTCCCACGGGCGGGACGCTGCCGGCTCACGAAGTCGACAACTTGGTAATAGGAACCGCGCCGTTCGCCGCTGTCGACAAATCGATCGACAATGCCGAACAACGTGCAAATGAGGTGCGTACGCTGCTTGCCAAGTCCGATGGTTTAAATTCGCAATTGGTGGCATTGATGACTCAGCGCGATCAGCTGAAAAAGTCAGGGCCCTATGACACCGTCTTCGGAGCCATCGAAAAGGACAAGCCGACGAATGCTCAAATGCAGCTTCGCGGCGAAAAGCTGAAGCTGGGTGACACCGTGCCGCGTCGCAACCTGGAGATCCTGGGCGGCGAGCCCGTTCCGGAAAACACTGGGAGCGGACGTTTGCAGTTGGCCCAATGGCTGACTCGTCCTGACAATCCGCTGACTCCCCGAGTCATGGTCAATCGCATCTGGGAGCAGCATTTCGGCCACGGGATCGTCAGTACGGAGAATGACTTTGGGTCACGCGGTCAGCGTCCTACCCACCCAGAATTGCTCGACTGGCTGGCCACGCGTTTCGTGCAGAGTGGCTGGTCGTTGAAGGCCATGCACCGGTTGATCATGAATTCTGCGACCTATCAGCAAACGAGTGCCTATGATCCCAAGGCCGCCGAGATGGACCCCGACGCCAAGTTGTTGTGGCGATTCAACCGCCGCCGATTGAGTGCCGAGGAAATCCGCGACGCGATGCTGTTCGTCAGTGGCGACCTGGATCCAACGATGGGGGCCGAGCATCCGTTTCCTCCGGTTGAGAGTTGGGGCTTCTCGCAGCATGGCCCGTATTATGGGGTCTATGCGACCAACCGACGAAGCATCTATCTGATGCAGCAACGGCTGAAGAAACATCCGTTTCTGGGGTTGTTTGACGGGGCCGATACGAACGTCAGTACCGCGCGACGCGAATTGACCACCGTGCCGACGCAGGCGCTCTACCTGATGAATAACGAGTTTGTCCACGAGCGATCTGCCTCGCTGGCCAAACAGATCGTCGCTACGACCACAACTGATCCGCAACGGGTCAACGACCTGTTTGTCAGCGCGCTGGGCAGACCACCTACGGCCGAGGAAACGGCTGATTCAACGGCATTTCTGGCAAGTTATGAACAGGCTCTCGCGAGCGGTACTCCGGAGCAACGTCGCCAAACAGCCTGGTCGGCTCTGGTACGTACGATTTTGACTCGCAATGAATTCCTCTTCGTCGACTGATGGAAGATTTTTCTAAATATCATGAACTCTCAACAATTCAACTTGCCCCCTTCACGTCGCGAATTCCTGCAACGAGCCGCTGGTGGCTGCGGTGCCCTGGCTCTGCATGCGCTCCTCGCTGACGAACTGCGTGCCGAGAGCCTGAGTGCCCAGGACAATGACCCGTTGGCTCCCAAGCCACCGCATTTTGCTCCGAAGGCGAAACGGGTCATCTTCATGTTTATGACGGGGGGCGTGTCGCACGTCGATTCGTTCGACCCCAAGCCGAGTCTGTTTGCCAGCCAGAACAAGACGATCACCGTCGACAATTTTCAGGGGAAGCTGGGCCAGTTCTCGATGTTCTTGAAATCCCCGGAATGGAAGTTCCAACCGGGCGGAAAAAGCGGGATCGAAGTCAGCGACCTGTTTCCTCATACACGGTCTGTCGTCGATGATTTGTGTGTGATTCGGTCGATGGAGAGCGATCACACCAATCACTACGAGAGTACGCTGGGGATGCATTGCGGGTCGTGGACGTTTGCCCGGCCGAGTATTGGTTCGTGGGTCAGTTACGGTCTGGGGACAGTGAATCGCAACCTGCCGTCGTTTATGGTGATTGCTCCGAACCCTCCCTACGCCGGCAATCAGACGTGGGGCAGCGACTTTCTGCCGGGTGCTCACCAGGGAACCCACATCGTCCCGGGCAGCAATCCCATCGCCGACATCCAGCCGCGGGTGGCCTCGACCGACTTGCAGAAACTGGAGCTCGATCTGTTGAATCGATCCAATCGCAAGCACCTCGCCGAACGGCCCGCCGAACAGGCTCTGGAGGCCCGCATCCGCTCGTTTGAGACTGCGTTTGGAATGCAGCGTGAAGCGCCTGAGGCCATGGATCTCTCGGGCGAGACGGAAGCGACGATGAAGATGTACGGCATCAAGCCGGGCCAAAATACCGGCTTCGGCTGGCAGTGCCTGACGGCCCGTCGCCTGGCCGAGCGTGGCGTACGATTCATTGAACTGATTGATGTCGGGTCGGGTGGGAACTGGGATGCCCACGGCGATATGCAGACTCATGCTCCGCTGGCGATGAATGTCGACCAACCCATCGCCGCGTTGATCACGGACCTCAAACAACGGGGAATGTTCGAAGATACTCTGGTTGTCTGGACTTCAGAATTTGGTCGTACGCCCTACAACAATGCCAAGGACGCCAAGGGGCGCGAGCATCATCACCAGGTCTTTTCCACATGGATGGCCGGCGCCGGAGTGAAACGCGGCATCGTCTATGGTTCATCCGACGAGCATGGGATTGCCGTTGCTGAGAACCGAGTTCACGTCCACGACTTCCACGCCACGATTTTGCATCTGTTGGGGCTCGATCACGAACGCCTGACGTTCCGGCATAGTGGTCGTGATTATCGACTGACCGATGTGCACGGTCGCGTGGTGAACGAAATCCTGACGTAGTCAGGACCGTAGGATGGGCACTCCTGCCCGTCTCTTTTTGAAGTTGCGACGTGGATTCTCAAGCAAAGGTCGCGGAGTACCGCGAAGACGGGCAAGAGTGCCCATCCTACGGACGACGCAGGAGCGTCGGCTGGATGTCGCTGATCTTGGAACACCCCGTGGCGACCATCGCGTTGAGGAATTCTTCTCGCAGCAGGTCCAGGACCTTGCGAACACCCGCTTCGCCGTTTGCCCCCAATGCCCAGGCATAAGGCCGACCGATCAATACGGCGCGCGCGCCCAGCGCCAAGGCGATCAACACGTCCGTCCCACGTCGGATGCCTCCGTCCAGATAGACTTCCGCGCGACCACCGACGGTCTGCACGAGTTCGGGCAGCATCTCGATGGTGGCCGGCATCCCATCCAGACGACGGCCGCCATGGTTCGAGACGACGATACCATCGATACCCAGGGACACAGCCTTGGCGGCGTCATCTTTCCGTAACACGCCCTTGATGATGAGTGGCAGTTTGGTTACACCTCGCAGCCAATCGAAGAACTCCCACGAAATGGCCAGGTCCCAGGCTTGTGCGTTGAATGCCAGAATTTCTTCGTAGGTCATCGTGTCGACGATCTGTGTGAAGCCGACATCTCGCAAATGCTTGACCAGGGTTTCCTTGGGGAGGGCGAAGCGATTGCGACGATCGGCGTCTTTCCATTCGCCCATGTCTACGGTCAGGATGATGGCCTTACAACCTGCCATCTCGGCCCGTTCCACAAGTCGCTTGGCGACGGCGCGGTCTTTCGGGACGTAGAGCTGAAACCACTTCGGCCCCGTGCTCGCTGCTCCCACTTCTTCCACGCTGTGCCCGACGCTACTGCTGATGCCGTAGACCGTGCCGGCCGCGGCCGCAGCTCGGGCGGCGGCCAGCGCGCCATGAGGGTGATACATCTGCTGGCCGGCCACCGGAGCCAGCATCACGGGGAACTTAATTGCCTGCTTGAGCACGGTGGTCGAGGGATCGGCGGACGCGACACCTGTCAGCAATGGCGGCAGGATCCGAATGCGTTGAAATGCGGCGATGTTCTCTCGCAGGGTGATCTCATCGGCAGACCCGGTCGTGATATATTCGAAGGTCGCCTTGGGGAGCTTCGCCGCGGCCAGAGCTTGAAAATCATTTACCTTAACCGGTTCGCGCGGCAGGCTTTTGTCGAACTCGCCCGGGTGAGGCACTTCGCTCGTGGCGGCCTCGCGTGGGGTTTCTTCGGCGTGAAGAATTCCCAGTGAGGCAGCCCCCAATGTGACCTGTTGAGCAAAAGTTCTGCGGTTCATTCGAAAAGTCTCCCTGGTGTATCTGCACCGAGACGCCCTGAATCCGTTTTCGGCTGAGCGGCTCGGATGACATTGGCCGGAAGGACCGTGGAGTGCGACGGTTCATCCGCGATCGCGAATGGAGTTGCGTGATTGTACTTCGAGCCGTCGCGAATGACAGGCTGCGGTGAATCATGTCGTCTGAGGCAAGACTCTGGTATAAGCGGTAATGAGAACTACCTCAGGGCAAAGTTGCCAACTTCGATTCCGGAACTGAACCGCCATGGACTTGCTTCGCTCGCTCGGCCTCGCAGCTGCCGTCTTACTCTTCACCGTTTCCGTACAGGCCGATGACTTTGTTCGCGTCGGTGCAGGCAGTTATGCCACGCGGACGCCCGAGGGAGCGAAACGGCCTCAGCAGACTGTCTATCGTTCGAAGGACTTGCAGGGGCCAATGCCGACGAATCGCTGGTGGAGTTCGCTGGCATGGATGCCGCTGTCGGAGCCGATGTATCCGCATCCATTGGCGGTGCAAGCCGTCGAAGGGGGCGTGAGGGTGGCCTATCCCGGAGCCCACATTACCGCGAATTCCGCTGCCATCATGGGGCCGATGGCCAGTGGCGGAGATGATTTCGTTGTTGGACTGGTGGGGGCGATGAAGTTCACTGAAGCCCGCGTGGATGGGCACAGCGACTGGTTTGTCTCGGCCCTGTTTGAGGAAGGACAGAATCGTTTGCGCGCCAGTTTCGGGCACGGTTCGCCGTTTGTCTTCTGCACGCTCAACGGCAACCCGACGTTGACATTTAAGGCAGCTCCCAAAGTCTGGAGCGGATCCGCGCAGGACGCCGTAGTGGGTTTCAGCGTTGGCAAACGTCACTATGCCGCCTTCGCCCCCAGAGGCACAACGTGGTTGGGGCTCAAGGGAGAAAAATGGACGGCGGACACGCACGGCAAGGATTATTTCACGGTGGCCGTACTGCCCGACAATAAACCAGAGACACTCGAGCTCTTTCGGAACTACGCGTATTCGCACGTCATCGACACACAGGTGGCGTGGAAGTACGACGAATCTCGCTGCGCGGTCAAGACGACGTTTACGTTCACGACAAGAACCTACGAAGGGACCGCTGTGGGGACGTTGTTTGCACTCTATCCGCATCAGTGGACCCGGACGAGTTCGAAGCTGTTGGATCTGACCTATAACTCTGTACGGGGGCCGATGATGGTCGGTGTTGGCCCGTCATTTATCACGGACATGACTTACCCCGGGGTGCTGCCGTCGTTGCCGCTGGTGGCGGGGCTGGATCGGAAGAAGTTGTCGAGTTTTATCGCTGACGAGCTGAATTCGTCACCGCCTGCCATGGCTGACACTTATTGGATGGGCAAGCAACTGGGCAAATGGGCGACCCTGATTCCGATTGCAGAACAATTGGGAGACACGGCTGCGGTTGAGACAATCAGTCAGCGCACTCGGACGACCTTGGAGAACTTTTTTACGGCCACAAATGCGACCAATCAACTGAAAAAGGCCAGCAATGGGGTCTTCTTCTATGACGCGAACTGGAGCACGCTGATCGGATATCCGGCCAGTTTTGGATCTGATGATCAACTCAACGACCATCACTTTCATTATGGATACTTCATCCGTGCGGCCGGCGAGTTGGCTCGTCGCGATCCTGCCTGGGCGGCTGATGGTCAGTGGGGCGGTATGGTCCGGATGCTAGCGCGAGATATCGCATCTCCTGACCGCGAAGATTCGCTATTTCCGTTCCTCCGCACTTTCGATCCGTATGCCGGGCATTCCTGGGCCAGTGGTCATTCCAAGTTCGCAGACGGTAATAACAATGAGTCATCCAGCGAGGCGATCAATGCCTGGTACGGTTTGATTCTGTTCGGTGAAGCGACGAGTGATCGAGCTCTGCGCGATCTTGGTGTCTGGTTATTGACGACGGAGATCGAGGCGATCAATGACTATTGGTTCGATGTCGAAAATCAATATCATCACTCGGGCTTCTCGCCTTCGGTCGTGACGATGGTCTGGGGTGGGAAGGGGGCGAATGGTACGTGGTTTTCAGCCAATCCGGAAATGGTGCATGGCATCAACTGGCTGCCACTGACCGGTGCGTCGCTGTACCTGGGGCGTTATCCGGAGTACTGCGCGAAGAACTATGAGGCTCTCGTTGAAGAAAACAAAGCCGACGATCTGCGGAAACCTGCCAATGCCGGTAAGCCCGCGGCGAGTATCACCGGGACCCAGTGGGATGCCTGGGCAGATCTTGTCTGGATGTATCGTGCCTGTAGCGATCCACAGGATGCCCTGAAGCAGTTTCACGCTCGGCCGCAGAACTTCAAGCCGGAAGAAGGCAACTCGCTGGCCAACACGTATGTCTGGTTGATGGCCTTTGACAAGTTAGGCGAAGTCGAGCGAGAGATCAGTGCGAATTGTCTCTTTTATGCGGTCTTCAACAAACAAGGCCAGCGGACGTATATAGCCTGGAACATGAGCGACATGCCGCTGGCGGTGACGTTCTCGGACGGTACCAGGCTGACCTGTCCACCGAAGTCGTTTCTGTTGAAATGACCGGCTGCAAGCCTATCTCACCGGGCCTAGATCGCGCGAATCTGTCGCGTTTGCGGACCGAAGCGTTTGTTAAAGAAGACGCGGAATTCGCCGTCGAATTGCTGATCATTTCCGCCGCCCAACGGCACTGCATAACCCATGGTCAGAGCGGAGGATGGACCGAATTGGAATGTGGTCCCGATCACAGCATTCACGACAGAGAAATTGCTGCCGAAGGATCCGAGTTGGAAGTTATTTCCTGCGCGGATCACGTCGCCCGACTGCAGCGACTGGTTGTAGTGCAACTCAAACATGGGGGCGATGCCGCTCAGGTACGCTTCCTGATCGTCGGCCAGATAGGTCCAGTAGCCCACGCTCAGATCGAGGTAGGTATAGGTCGTGTCCTGAACGGAGCCAACTCGTTTGAGTTTGGTCAGATCCAGATTGGCCAGCACGTCGTTGCCGTTGGCGGCGACGTCGAACTGAAGGAAGGCCTGGGCAAACAGTCTGTCGTCGGGGGTATACAACGCGCCCACAAACGGCATCAGGTGGACCGTCTGATTCTTAATTCTAACGATGGTGGTCCCATCGGACAGGTTAATGTTGACCGGGTCAGCGGTCGGAAGGCCGACTTGCATGCCGCCCGAAAACGCCAGGTCATCGTCTCGATAAAACAGTGACTTGTAGGTGAGCGAGATATCTCCAAATTCCAACTTGTCACCGTCAGAGATCCCGGTTGCGGAAACATTCGAACTGAGCGTAGTGGCAAATGGAGCCCTGAATTCGATGGACGCGGTCCCCTCGTTGAAAGTCTTTTCGAAGCCTGGCGTGAAGCGATTGACACTGAGACCGCCCTGGGTCAGCGGGACATTCTGAAAACTGCTGTAGTTGAAGAACACGCGATCGCGCGGCATGGGACTGGTGTTCTCGGCAATCTTCAGGCGTCCAACGGCCCCACCCACGGCTGGACTGGGAACGTCGGCGATTTTCAGCGGTTGTTGAATTTGAATCAATGGAACCGTATCGCCACCGGACGTCACGACGGTCTGGCCCGAGACAACCGCGCTAAACGGGCCGGCGTTCTGCACGTTGTTGATGTCCGCTCCGTTGGCCGGGGTAAAGGCATACTGTTGCAGGCCGTTCCAGGTATCGATCACGCCGTCGTGGTTCGAGTCGGTCCCAAAAGTCGACAGCAGTGGCAAATGTTCTGGCGGCGGCGTGCCAATCACGGGACCACCGAAGAACGGCCCGACAACCTCGTTCGGAAGTTTCAGGCCGGCGAAGCCGTTATAGTTGGTGCCGGTCTCGGGGAAATTGGCATAGGGGATGGCATTAGCAATCGTCGGAGTCAGTGTGAGGGACGTGGTGCCTCCACCGAAGAGATCACCAATCATCGCAGTGGCGCGGTTCTGGCTGCCGGCCACTGTTCGCAGCCGTCCGCGTCGGGCAAGAGTTTCGTTACGCTGAGGAACGCCCAAGAGATTGCGAGCCACGGCTCCGCCGGGAGTCGACTGGGGCGCTGCAGGCTGCAAGGCATCGCTTGGCCGGAGTGCGTTCGGGTCTTGACGAAGATGTCGTACGAGGATCGGAATGTCGTTCGGAGTCGATTGCAGGAGTTCTTCGTAGGTTTGATCCAGGGGGTAGGTTTCGGACGGCAGTTTGTTGAAATCCTGGGCGTATAACGGCCCAGTGACCGCC
>JAQGHS010000736.1 GCA_028291605.1 Planctomycetaceae bacterium
CTGCGCGACACCACCCCCACGCAAGTCGTCGGGAGCCTTCTTGTCGACCCAGACGACCTTGAGTTGATCGGGAGTCGAGGCCTTCAGAATCTGGCGGGCGAGATCCTCTTCGGCACCGAGCACGCGAATGGAACGCTCTGGACCCGCATCGATGAGTCCCGGATTAGCGCCGAAGAACTCGGGAGTGCTGGCCACGACTTGACCGTCCTTAACGCTGAAATTCAAAGACACGTGGTGTCCTTCCAGTCGCCAACCCCACGTTCCCGTCAGAGCCGGAGTTCCGAACACGCTGAAGTAGTATTTCCGAGGATCGCGACGTTCGCGGCGTTCGGACCGTTCGCCGGGCTCGAGCAAATAGAGGACTTCTTCCAACCCCATGATGTCGAGGGTCTGGGCATAGCCCGCGGGGGACAAGCCCGTCTGCAGCAAGGCCTGGGCGCGACGCAGAGGTTCGCCTTCCAAGTCGCGAATCGGCAAGCCCTTTCGCACGCGCGGGATGAAATGCCAGTTCAAGCGTTCCGGATCGTCGTAACCGAACTTCGCTTGTTGAGCCTGCTGAGGAGTGAGTGAATTCAAGAAGGTGGTCGCGGCATCTGTCATGGCCTTGCCAGAGGCCTCTTTCTTGTCGGCCTGAGCCCGAAGGGCGGCGACCATGACCGTGCCAACGATCAACATCGCTGCGAGCGTTTTCCAGCGTTGCATAGAAGATTCCTCGTGGTGAAAAGTCTTGGTTTTTGAGTCGTAGCCAAATTCGCCAGAATTCGGGAGCTTAGTGGTCTACCGCCCGAAGTCTGGCGACTTCGGCTACATCACTGATTAGCCGGGCGGCCAGTTCAACGGTCGGCCGCTGAGTAAATGCAGATGCAGGTGATCCACGGATTGACCGCCCCAGGGACCGCAGTTCACAACAATGCGATATCCCTGTTCCAGTCCCAATTGCGCCGCGATCCTGGCAACGGTCAACAACAGGTGCCCGGCCAGCAACTGGTCTTCTGCAGTCAGGTCGGCGGCCGAGGGAATTTCCTTCTTCGGGATCACCAAAACGTGAATCGGAGCCTGCGGGTGAACATCGTGAAATGCCAGGCAGAGGTCGTCTTCATAGACGATTTTTGCCGGAATTTCCCGATCGATGATACGTTTAAAGATCGTCTTTGCGCCTGCCATCTGGGCTCTCGATGAACTCCGGACCAACCGCTGCGATTTGCTGGAACTGCAAATCTTGACTCACTTTAGCAACTGCAGGCGGTCAATTCAATCTTCGGTGCCTTCAGTGGGATAGGCTTCCAGCCTGTCGTCTTGGTTTTCGCAGGATAGGCGTCCAGCCTGTCATGATTAAGTCTGGGTGACGGGCTGGAAGCCTATCCTACGGCGCAGAGACCCGAATGTTGATCCGATCCGTGGGCTAGCGCCCAGCGGCTGATTGGTCTGCAGGATGAAATCCGCCGGCGCGCGCTAGCGTCTGGTTCGGAAGACATGCTGGCTGCCGGTCACCGAAATCCAGGACTGACAGGCTGGAAGCCTATCCCACTGAATCTAACGATTGCTTCGGATGTCGCGATAAACAGAGTTGCACTACCGCAGCGGTAATGTCTTACCCTGACTGAGGCTTAGAGTCCGAACGAGAGGTGAAATCGTTGCAAATAGCAGAACCGCGGAAGATCTTGAAGAAAACCGATTCATTTTGATTTGACAATCTGCGCTCCGTAGGGGTTAGGACGCCGCTGACGGTGACATTCACGGTTCCGTCAATGCGGAGACGACCTTACAAGGGCAGAAAAAAGCGTCTCGCGCCACGGGTTTCGGCGCGGATTGTCTGTTTGGAATTCCGGATATCTTTGGGATTTGGTCGTTGCGGGGGCTCATTGAGTCTACAGTTTGGGAACCAAATTTTCTTGAAGTCCGTCTAGTACATTCAGCATTCCCGTTTCAATTTGACAGAAGTGCCGGCCAGACCGGCAATCGAGACAGCGGGACGTAGACTGAACCTCCACTTTCGCCTTGCACGTAATAGGGACAGCCGCAATGAAACTGACACCGTGGCTCCGCTCATTGAAGAATGGTATTGGACGGGCCTTCAGCAAGGCGAAAGTCAAACCCCGCCGTATTAACTCGGGTGGTCAACTGATCGCTGGCGCCGGCGCTGCCGAAGAGTTGGAAGAACGCGTTGTGTTGAACGCGCAGAATTACTTTACGCCTGTCGCCGATGGAACCTATGACGCCGGCCATCTGCTGCAACCACAGCCGAACGCTCCGATCGATTTGCCACTGGACCTGCGCGGTGTGCCAGCCATCAAATTCACGGTCACGTTCCAGGGCTTGGTGAGCGTTAATTTGGCTGGGGGAACACCGTTTCTCAACTTCAATACATTGTCCGCTGATCCAAATGCCCCGAACTATCCGGGTATCGATAGCTTTGCGGTCTATGAAGGACCGTCAGTCTCCCTTGTGGGGTCTTTGGACTTCTATTACGAGATTCAAAATGGTCAGAACACTCCGGGGCCGTTGCAGCCCAATCCCGTCTTGAAAGTGATTGGCGGCGGTGGTGATGGCGGTTTGACGGATAGTAACGGTTTCGTAAATCTGGATATCCTGCCTGCGAGCGGGCGGAGTGCCAATGGCAAAATCTATGATGCGTTCACGTTTCTCGACAAGAATATCTTCATCGATACTAAACCGATCGTTCTCGATGTAGACTCCACGACCCCCGATTCATTCCCCTACAACACGGACCCCTCACAGGGAATTGTTCGCCGGCCTTACAAGGTCGGGGATGAGCCAATCCATTTGACCGTCACCTTCAGTGAACCGGTTGCCATCACGGGGGCCCCGGAATTGGTCTTGAATACGAACGGGATCGCAGGCGCACAGGGAACTGACGGCCGCGCGATCTACGTGAGCGGTTCCGGAACCAACGTGTTGCACCTGGATTACATCATCAATCCTGGCGACAGCACAAGCGACCTCGATGTGGCCAGTTCCAGCGCGTTGCAGCTACCCGCCGGGTCACAGATACGCGATCAGGATTTCACGCAGGATGATGCCCTGACAGGTGTCCCGGGCCCCACCTTTGGCGGCGTCGTGCCTGGCGTTCTCGGTCAGAATCGGGCAATTCAAATTGATACCCTGAGGCCGCTGATCGGCCCGCGACCGGATGAATCACCGTCCGCGCCCTTCGTAGGTGTCACGTCACTGAATGCCAATGGAACCTACGGCGCTGGCCAAACGCTGACCATCCGCGTCAGCTTCAACGAATCCGTCGTATTGACTGGGGCTCCGACGCTGTTGCTCGCCACCGGACCCGTCAATCGCCAAGCGACATTCGCCGGCTTCGATGGAACCGACACTCTGCTGTTTACCTACACCGTGCAACCGGGAGATCTGAGCAGCGACTTGGACTACGTCGGTCCCAATTCCCTGATACTCAATGGCGGCTCGCTGACTGACATTGCCGGAAACGCCGCCGTTCTGACTCTACCACCACCAGGCAGCGTCGGATCGCTGAGCTACAATAAGAACATTGTCATCGACACCGTGGTTGCCGTGACCAATGTCACGACAACCGTGCCCAGCGCCAGCTATGGTATCGGGCAAGTCATTCCGATCCAGGTCGTCTTCAATAAGAACGTCACTGTCTTCGGCACCCCGCAACTGATTTTGGACCTGGATTCTCCGACCGATTCGGTGGTCGTCAATTACACGACAGGTTCCGGAACTAACATCCTTACCTTCAACTACACGATTCAAGCTGGTCACAATACTCCCGACTTGGACTACGTTTCGAATGCCGCTTTGATGTTGAACGGCGGCGCCATCATCGACACGATCGGCAATGGTAACGCCATTCTGACTTTGCCGCTGCCGGGTTCGGTCGGGTCGCTGGGATTCAACAAGAACATCTTGATTGACACGAACATTCCGCAGGCGACAGGCGTGTCTGCAAGTGCTTCCGTACCCAACGGGACTTATGTCGCCGGGCAGACCATTCCGATCACGATCACGTTCAATGAACCGGTCTCCGTCACTGGAAAACCGCAGATTACGTTGGACACCAACGGTATCCCCGGCGTGCAGCCATTCTTGAATCCTGGAGATGTTGCCGACGCCGTGGTGAATTACACCAGCGGGTCTGGGACCAACACGCTGACTTTCAACTACACGGTTGCCCTGGGACAGAACTCGCTGGATCTGGATGCCCTGTACCTGCAGTTGGCGAACGGTTCACAGATTAAGGATCTGGCCGGAAATGATATTGCTCCCACCGGCTCGATCATCTCGTTGCCGCAGTTCACTAACGAGTCTCTGACCAACGCTAACCTGACTCCCAACACCGTGCCGGTGGCGCAGGTTGACGATGTTACAGTGGGAAATGTCATTGTTGGCGCTAACTACGCATTTACAATTGGCGGCATCACCTATTCGTACGTCGCCACTGGAGTCGATACGCAATCCACCATCGCGACCAAGTTGCGACAGACCGTCAATCAGAATCCGGTGACTGTCACGGCCAGCGGCTTCGGAAACATTGTTCGTTTGACCTCAAACAACGCCGGCAACGCGTTCACGGTGAATGTCGTCGGCGGCTCGCCCCTGTCTGATTCGACAGTCGTGAGCAGCGTTGCGGCGGTCAAGCAGAAGGATGTGATCACTGTTGCCAGTGTCTCCCCAGGGACGGTCTACGATTTTGTCATCAACGGAGTGGCGTTGAGCTACACCGCCAACAATTCGGATATCGCGAACACGGTGGCACTCGCAATTCGCAGTCTGATTAACAGCCACGTCACTCTGGCCACGCAAGTGAGTGCCACTGCCAGTGGTAGCGCAGTGACGATCACCAGCAGTGTGGCCGGTGTGCCAGTGACTGTCTCGACGGGGCATTCGCTGGCCGGCAGCCGCAATCTGGTGATTGATACCGCTCCCCTCATTACCAACGTGACCAGTTCCAACGCCGATGGCATTTACACCAACGGCAATGCGATCGTA
>JAQGHS010000770.1 GCA_028291605.1 Planctomycetaceae bacterium
CGGATGGCCGGCATGGGCATCCTCCAGGAAGGGCGAGTTATAATGACGGGAATAGGGCAGACGACCAACGGCAGGAACGAAGAGATGGGGCCGGGGTGATATGCGAAAACGGACGAGGGGTCAATCCCGAATTCGACTTGCGATGCCCTGAGTTTTGGCTCAAAAAAGAGTTTTTAGCCACGGATTGACACAGATGAAACACGGATTAGGACAAGGTTTATCCAACCCGTCCGGCACTCTGAATCAATAAAGAATCAAGCCTTCGCAAACATCAAATCGCTCCAACATACGATGACCCAATCCGGGTTTCATCCGTGTCAATCCGTGGCTAAAAAAGAATTAGACTGCGACCACGAACTGCAGATCGATGTTGGCCAGCAGAATTAATGGTTCAGAATGAACTCGTTCGAATTCAGCAGCGCCCAGTAGATGTCCTGATACGCGTTCTCCGGCTTCGCGTTCTTGACATGGGTCGCCGCCGACTTGAGCAGCTTCTTGACCATCGCCAACTCTTTAGGAGTCGCCGGCCGCGATAACGCCGACTGGAACAGCGACTGAATCCGCTCGTTCTCGGTCTCGCGAGATGACAGCAACTTGTGCAGCCACGTCCCGGACTGCATGCTGGTCGCTTCACGGACCAGGTCCCCGTTCATCATGAGCAGAGACTGCGTGATCGAACCGTCCAGCGTGGAGGTCTCGTCGTTCTCTTCGGTATCAAATGACACCACAAACTGCCGCAACCATTGGTCGCGAGTCTTGTCGGTCTGATCGAGAGTTGGCCCGCCGGCAAGCTGCCCCTGCGTCGCGACGACCAGCGAATCATACAGCTGCTCGGGGCTCATCGGCTTCACGTACATGCGGCTGAATAACGGGATCTCACCCGCTTCCGGATTGTCCTTTGAATTGCCATCGGAGAACTTGCTGGTCAACTGGTAACTCTCGCTGTTGCACACCCAGCGGATCAACTGCTTGGTGTCGTAGCCGCTCTGCACGAATTCCTCGGCCAGACGATCGAGCAGCGCGGGATGCGTCGGGGGCGAGTGCGAACCCATGTCGTCGACTTCTGGCGTGAATGACCGGCCGTGGAACTGATTCCAGATGCGGTTGACGAACGCGGTCGCCAGGCTGGATTCCTCGCCTTGAGTCATCAGCCGCGCCAGTTCATGACGTCGGCTGGTCGTCTTGCCCGGATCGACTCGCGTCCCGCGATACTCCGGATAGGCGACTTTCATCAGGCCATTACGCGTCTCGAAATAGACAGGACCGTCGTAGTCTTTCGTCGCCAATTCAATCCCGGCGATGACCATGCGGCCGGTCTTGGGATCGTACTTTTCATCTCGGACTACCACAGCTTGCTGAAAGAAGCTGTTGAAGGCCCAGAACAGTTCCTGCTTCGAATTGTCGAACGGATGATCGTGGCACTGATTGCACTGCAACTGCGTCCCCAGGAACAACCGCGACGTGATCCCTGTCGCCGGGATGGCCCCATCATTCAGATGAGCCACCAGGAAGTTGACCGCGCCATTTTTATCGGTCCGCCCTTCGGCCGTGACCAAGTCATAGACGATCTCGCTCCAGGGACGATTTTGCTGGAAATTGTCTCGCAGGAACGTCGCCAGGGCCGGACGGTTCACTTCGGCTCGCGAAGCGCGGCCCACCAGTAAGTCGGTCCAGATGGTCGCGAAGTGCCTCGCAAATTCCGGACTATCCAGCAGCCGGTCCACTTCCACCGCACGCTTGGTCCGACTCCGATCGGCGAGGAATTTCTCGACTTCGCGCACTGACGGAATATGTCCGACCAAATCCAGGTGCAGGCGGCGCAACCATTCGGCATCATCCGCACGCGGTGACGGAGTGATCCCAGCCTGCGTCCAACCCGTCTTCAATTGTTCGTTGACAAACGCCAGCACGGTCGCGGATGAGGCAGCCACTGTGCCGCCCGCATTGCTGCGGATCGGTTTGAAAGGGGTCTTTTCGGGAGTCGTCGGAGTCGCTGCCAGAACGGGCGCTGCATCCCCCAATCCCGCGGACGGTTGCTGATTGGGCTCTACAGACTGACCGGGATTCGTCACCGGCTGAGCCGCGATACGGACATCGTCCTGGCTGAATTTGTGATGCGCTTCGCGATCGGCGACAACAGTCTCCGTCGGCAGCGTCGGTTCTGTCGCAGGCTTGGTGACTTTAACGAGGGGCTGTGGGACTTCGTGACTGGCGATTTGAGGCTTCGCCGTGTTGTTTCCGATCACGATGCCGACAGCCAGAATGAAACCGGCCGCCACCGAAATGCAAATTCGCCGCAGCCACGTCTTGGTCGTTCGGGCTCGGGATCGGTCACGGCTGACAGTCGCCAGCGGACCAGTCGGCTGCGCGAGGCGCATGATCGTCGCATCGACCAGGGCTGTGACAGCGTCTTCCGGCGCGTTCGAGGCCAGTGCGGCATCCCAATGCAATGCACCGTGCAAATCGATGTACTGCAGGTAATACGCACGGGCCTCGGCGCTGGCCAGTAACAATTCCTCCAGTCGCATCTCTTCCGCGACCGACAGGCGATCTTCGCAAATGCCTTCCAGCAGGGGCTGGAGCTCATTCAGCAGCGTGGGTGACAGACTCATCCTCGAACCTCAGCCGCTAAACGGCGGTTGATGCACTCCAATAACACCTTGCGAATCCGAGACAGCGATTGGTAAATCGAATTGATGGGCCGGCCCAACTGATCGGCAATGCCGGGACCTTCTCCATCAGGACTGTATCGCGACTGAATCAAGGCTCGATCCGTTTCCCGCAACTTCAACAAACAGTCGGCGAGTGCCTGCCGACGTCGATCCAACATTTCCGCTTCCTGCAGCGATTCCGCCGCAATCAGCTCCAGCAGTTCCGGGTTGAAATGCAACTTGTCCCGCTGCTTTCGTTCCCGGTACTTCAACACTTCGTAGTAAGCAATCTGACTGGCCCAGGCCCGGAAGTTCGTTCCCGGTTGAAACTGATGCGACTTCGTCCAGACGATCAGATTCGCTTCCTGCAGGATCTCCTCCGCATCCACCGGACGCGGTACCAGCGACAGGATGTACAAAAAAATCGACCGCTGAGTCTTCGTAAACAACTGGATGAACTCCGCCGACGGCGGCGGATTCACCGCCGGTCCATTCGCCGGGAGTGTCGAATTTCCAGTTGTTGACATGACAGCAACAAATCTCGCGTTAAACGATCTGACTTCTTTGAATTCTTCGTGTTCTTTGTGACCTTCTGTTTCAGTTCTTGTTTAACAGAAGGACACAAAGGTCAAGAAGGATCGAAACTGACTCGCCACGATTCCGTCACGCAGACGTGAATTTCTCGCGCACTCTTTGACTTCTTTGATCCCTTTGATCTTGCGTACACATCGCGTTCGGCATAACTCGCTCGACTCTGGAGAGTGAGGCTACAGGTGCGACACCGTGGAAGGGTTTCCCGGCCCGACCGTGGCCCGTTTCGCTCAAATCGTTGCCGATCAAAACGCGGACAGGCCGGGAGACTCTCCCACGATCTCTCACCTGCTACTTCAAAACTCTCGCTAGAAACAAACAGAGGGGGCTTTCGCCCCCTCTGCTGACTCTATACGAGTAATCTGCATACGGCGGCTTAGCCAATCAATTGCTTGATCGGGTTTCCACTGTTGGCGATCTTAATCGGGCGACCGTTCTTCGAGGTGTAGACGGTATCCAATGGGATGCCCAGAGCGTGAGCGACGGTGGCCCAAATGTCGCCGGGCAGGTAAGCCTGACCTTCGACACTCAAACCGTCCTTATCGGTCGCACCAACGGCCTGGCCGTTCTTCAATCCACCGCCACCGATCATCACCGACCAGCTGGCAGCCCAGTGGTCGCGACCCACGTCTTGATTGATGCGCGGCGTACGGGCGAACTCGCCCATCCACACGATCACGACGTCGTCGATCATGCCACGGTCGGTCAAATCCTGGGTCAGACCGGCAATGCCCTTGTCGAGCACCGGCAGACGCTGATTGGCCAGCGTGTCGAACACGTTGGCGTGCAAGTCCCAGCCACCGAGGTTGACTTCGATGAAAGGCACACCCGTTTCGACCAGACGACGAGCCATCAAGCAACCCTTGCCGAAGGCATTGTTGCCGTACATCTCGAGCATCTTGGGATCTTCTTTGTCGACCTTGAAGGCTTCCATCTGCTTGGAAGTCATCAGGTTCAACGCTCGCTTGTAGATGTCCTTGTGCGACTGAGGAGCTTCACCGCGCTTCGAGCCGATAAAGCCGCCTTCGATCACGTCCAGCATCTGGAAGCGATTGTTCATCCGGCTCGGATCGAGTCCGTCGGTGCCGGCGTTCAGGATGTTGCCATTGCTGCCAACGGTGAACGGAGCATTGGTCATGCCCAAGAAGCCGGGGCTCTCGCTGCCGCCGTCGATCGACACGAACGAGGGGATTTCCAACTCAGGTCGTTTGCCGCCCAACTCGTGGCTGACAACCGAACCGAAGGTGGGGTGCACAACGGTGGGATTCGGTACGAATGCGGTGTGCATGAAGTACCGGCCACGACCGTGATCCGCTTCGCGGGTGCTCATCGAGCGGACGATCGACAGATTCTTGAACTGCTTGGCAGTCTCGGGGAGGTGCTCGCTGATTTCGACGCTGGGAGCAGCAGTCTTAATCGGCTTGAACTCGCCACCGTTCTTCGAACCGGGCTTCAAGTCCCACAGATCGATCGTCGGGGGTCCACCACCCATCCACATCAAAATACAGGCTTTTTGCTTTTTCTTGACAGTTTCAGCATTGGCCTTGAGGTGTGAAAGAAACTGCATGCCGGGGACCATGGCGACGCTGGTCGCCATGTGCTGCATAAAGTGCCGGCGGGACATGTCTGACGGAATAATCAAACTCATAGTGTGGTCCTTGATGGGAATTTTTTGTAAAGCGTTGTCTTGAGCTATTAGGACGCTGCAGCCAGTCTGCTTCGCGTGAAACAAGGGGTTGTCGAATCCGTTTTGTCGCTGTTTAGTGGTTGAAGATGAACTCGTTCGAGTTCAACAGCGCCCAAAACAGGTCCTGGTAGCCTTCAATGGGCGTCTTCGCCTTTTTCACCAGGGACTTGGCAGCGGCGATTTCTTTGCTGGTCGGTTGCCGAGACAACGCCGACATGTAGAGTTCTCGCAGCTTGGTTGCTTCATTGCCCTTATCGGACAGAACCGTATTCAGATAACTGCCTTTGTTGGCGTTGATGGCGTTCGCGACGAGTTCGCCATTCATCATCATCAAGGCCTGAGGAATCGTCCCGTTGAACGTGGTCGACTCGTCATTCTCATCGGTGCCGAACGCCAGCACGAACTGTTGCATCCACATCCGACGCTGTGTTTCGGCCTGTTCCCAGTTGGAGCGGCCTGACTTGTGAGCGTTGGTCGCAATGATCAACGAGTCATACAACTGCTCGGCCGTCATCGACTTCACATACATGTGAGTGAACTTCGGTCGTTCGCCGTTGGCGGGATTATCAATCTCGTTCTTCGGCGTCATCTTGCTGGTCAACTGATAAGCTTCGCTATTGCAAATCCAGCGAATCAGCTGCTTGAGGTCATACTTCGCCTTGACGAAGTCGGTCCCCAGTTTCTCCAGCAATTCGGGGTGCGAAGCCAAGTTATGCGGCCCCATGTCGTCGACCGGCTTGGTGAAGCCATAGCCGAAGAAGTGACCCCACATCCGGTTGACCATGGCATCAGCCAATTGGGTCTTTTCGCCCGTCGTAATCAGCTTGGCAAATTCCTTGCGACGATTCGTATCGGGACCCGGATCAATCTCGTGCTCTTCGTAGCGGGGGTACGCAACCTTCATCAACCCGTTACGGGGCTCGAAGTAAACCGGACCTTCGAAAGTCTGCGGGACCAGTTCGGCATAATCAAACACCATCCGGCCGGTCTTCTCGTCGTACTTCTGCACGACGTTCTCACGGCACTGCTTGAAAATACTGTTGTATTCCCAGAACTGATTCTGCTTCCAGTCGTTGAACGGGTGGTTGTGGCACTGAGTGCACTGGACCTGGAGACCCAGGAACAACTTGGCGGTAATGGCGGTGGCCGGAACCTGACCGTCGTTCAAGTGAGCCATCAGGAAGTTGACGGCACCGTTCTCGTCGTAACGGCCTTCAGCCGAAACCAGATCGTAGACAATCTTATCCCACGGCAGATTCTTGGCGAACCCTTCCCGCAGGAACTTCATGAGAGCCGCCCGACGCTGGGGGCCACCCATATTGGCACCTCCGCCACCGCGACCGATCAGCAAATTGGTCCAGTTCGTCGTCCAACTGCGGACGTATCCGGGATCGTCCAGCAACTGGTCGATCATCAAGGCGCGCTTGGCCTTGTCCTTATCAGCGATGAATGCATCCACCTCTTCGACCGGCGGCACATGCCCGACGATGTCGAGATAAACGCGACGCAGCCATTCGCCGTCTTCGGCAACCGCGGAAGGCTCGATATTGTTTTCCGTCCAGCCGAGCCGGACCTTTTCATTGATGAAGGCAACGGTCTCGGCGATCGAGCCCGACGCACCGGTCGAATACGGCTCCTTGAGCTGAATCGGCTTCGCAGCAGCCTCGGCGGGAGCTGCCTCTTTGCTCTCCCCCTCTTTGCTCTCGGCGGGCTTTTCAGCCTTCTTCGCCGGCTTCTTGTCGGCCGTCTTTTTCTCTACCGACTTTTTGTCCAATTTCGCCTCAGGGGCGTCGTCGGTCGATTTCTCGGTCGCGGTTTTCTTCCCGGCCGGGGCCTTCTTGTCGGCGGCGTCAGCCGACCAACTCCCGGTCACCCAGGCGGCTCCGAGGGTCACGACGCAAATTGCGAATGTGCCCATCCAGCGCCGAGCGTGACTCTGTCGAATCACTGTAACCATTGGCTGCTTCTCCAGTTGTGTTAAACTGACTAGTCCAGAATCTCAAACACGCCAGCGTTTTAGCGGTCATTTCTGGCCGCCAAATGTGCATTTGGCTGAGCTTGAGCATGTACCGGTAGAGATTTACCCCCAACTCTGCCCTCAACCTCATCCACAAATTGTTGGCGATGTGCGATTTTCGGGAAGATCGGGGAGTTTACTTTAGCGATTGTAGCGACCTGCGATGCTTGGCAAGCCATTCCGTGTTACTTTCAACGTCCGATATGCGGTGCATTTCAGCCCTCCGGGCTGAAAAACTTGCCTAGCGTGACTACGGCTTCGCTGCACCGGGGATCGGAATCACCGGTCCAGACTCACTGTCGTCAGACTTTTTGTCAGAATCTTGTTGTCCCGCCGGCTGAACTTCTGGCTGAGACTTCTCCGCAGGCTGAGGTTGCGGGGCTGTTCCCTTTTTGGGAATTGGTTGATAGCCAGAGGCCGCCTCGACTGCTTTAGGTGTCGCGGCCACTGGTTCTGGATTGGCGATTGGTACTGCAGGGACGGCTGGCTCAACTTTGGCCGGCGGCACGGGCTGCCGCTGCGGCTTGGGAACTTCCGGCCCAATGGCTGGCTTCCCCTGAGGCGCGATCGGCGGCAACCAGTTCTTGTTCTCCCGAAGCATCTTCTCGACCTCTTCGGGAACCGGAGGCCGGTCGTCATCATTCGGGGCATTGCCGTTCACGGCCGGCTGCTGAGGGACGGCTTCGGCCGGATTGTCGAGCCTCAAGAAGGCCACAATGTGCTCAGTCGGGCCTTCGGCGCCAAATTCAGCCGCCGTTTCCAGCAACGTCCTGGCCCGCACATGATCTCCACTGATCATCAGAAGGGCCCCCAGCAGGAACAGCCGATCCGACGAGCGGATATCCTGCCGCACCCAGGCCGCGACAGCCTGCGGCAAGGCAGCAGCCGCGATGCGGTTGTCTTCGCCATAGATCTTCTGCGGACTCTCACCCGTCAGTGGGTACTGGGGATCGAGCTTAATGCCGCGCTGGAATTCGGGCACTGCCAGTTCATAGCGTTGCAAGGACATCAGCGCATAAGCCATGCGGAACCGCGGTGCTGCTAAATCGGGCGCCGCACCTGCGGCCTGCTTGTAGCGCGAATACGCCTGCAGGTAGTTCTGTTGACGGAACCAGATATCCCCCTGCCCCTGCAGATGCAGACTGCGCTGTCGCTGAGCGACCGAGGACGGCTGCTGGGGCAGGAAATTGTGAGGTTTGGCCATCACGGGCTCGGGTGCCACGGCCGGGATCACCGGTCCGGCGTTCCCCGGTTGCGGGCCGATCGGAAAAGCTTGCGGACGCCCCTGAGGTTGCTGCACCAGCGGCTGCTGGAACGGACCGGGCAACTGCCACGAGAAGGTCGGAGCCGGCCCGAACATCGGCAACATCCCCTGGGGACCTCGCGGGCCGATCGTCTGGTACTGCTGAATGGGTGCGTACCCGAACTGATTCTGATAGAAGGCCGCATACCCATACCCACCGTAGGCCGGGATCCCATAGCCGTAACCGCCATAGGGCAGCCCGCCAACATGGAATCCACCGCCACCGTGATGCCCATGTCCGTTCAGACGATTGCCGGTGTTCGGGTCAAACTGGGGCGGGCCACCATACCACGGCTGGCCGTACTGGCGTTCGTACTGATAATGAGCCTGAGTCGGTCCGTAGAAATGACCAGTGGGGCTCATGACTCGAGGATACGCGCCCTGGGCATAGAGGGGGCCCGGTGCATCTTCCATGACGATTGCGCACAGCCCCAGCAGGAACAACTGCAAACACCGCAACATCGACCAGCTCCTTCCCGAACAGGTTTTCATTGGATCCATCTCAGAACACTGTCCGTGTTTTGCCGACGCTGAACCCCACGACCAACCGCAAAAGCGGCTTCCGCTGGCTGGGAATTCAGCAATGTCGATTATGACCGTGCGAGAATGCCGAGTCAAGAAGTAGGATTTTTATGGCGCGTGCGGGGCGGCAAGGATTTATTTAAGACGTAAGAGTGAAGGGTCGGGCGTACGACTCACACGAAGCAATCGATCAAGAAGAGTTTTTAGCCACGGATGGACACAGACGAAACACGGATTAATACAGATCAAGACCATCCACGCTGTAATTGAACCACGGTCGTCCGTGTCGAGTTGCCACTGCCTATTTGGGGTCAGTCTACGATGATCTCATCCGTGTTTGATCCGTGTAAATCCGTGGCTAAAATGCATTTTTCAACGGCACATCTTGTTCAGATAACGTGCAGAAGTGTGCTGAATCTCACGGCATCTGACCTGCGCGCCTAGGTACTTGCGCGCTCGGGGGGGCGATTACATCACCGAGAAGTAGTTCTCGCAGGCGAAGTCGAAGGCGGCGGGTGACACCTTTCGCGGGAGGCTTTTGTAGAGGCAGAAGTTGCGGACTTGCAGTAGCAAGTCGCGCGGCTGGCACGCGCGGAACGGGCGTTTTTTGGCGAGGTAGTGCGTGGCAATCAAGTAGTCGAGGGCCTCGATCGATTCGCGATCGAGTTGAAATCCCTGCGACGGAGCGACGGCCGCGAACAGGCGGCGGAATTCATCTTCGCTGGGGTCGGCGACTTCAATCTTGTAGGGAATACGTCGCAAAAAGGCTCCGTCGACCAGGTCTTTCGGTTCCAGGTTCGTCGAGAAAATAATCAGTTGATCGAACGGGACCTGGACCTTCTTGCCGCTGGGGAGATTCAGGAAGTCATATCGCTTTTCCAGCGGAACGATCCAGCGATTCAGCAATTCGGCCACCGGCATGCGCTGCCGGCCGAAGTCGTCGATGACGAAGGTGCCGCAATTGCTCTTCAGTTGTAAGGGGGACTCGCAGACCTTCGTTTGCAGATTTTGTCGGACTTCCAGTTCGACCATCGTCAATTCACCGCCGGCCACGATCGTGGGGCGTTTGATCTGGACCCAGCGCTGATCGATATTGGAATTATCCAACAGTCCGGCTGACTGTTCCTGCTTGATCGCTTGATGCATCGACGGATCGAACAAGCGGATAATGTCTCCATCAATTCCCAGGGCTTTGGGAATCCAGATGGTCGAACCGAAGCAACTGGTGATGCGTTCGGCGATACTGGTCTTACCGTTACCCGGTTCACCGAACAGGAACATACCTCGGCCCGAATTGATCGCCGGTCCCAGACGGTCGAGCATCCGTTCGTTGATGATCAAGTCCGAAAACGCCCGGTGCAAATCGGCTTCGGTGGCGTGCTGCTTGGCGATACTCTGGGCGGCCATCGCCTTTAAATAGTCTTTGAGTGTGACAGTGGCCGAACCGAAATAGGTGCATTCCGCGACGTACCGGCGGGCGCGATCGCGGCCGTTGTCGGTCAGCAGATATTCATAGTCACCCATCGCGGCGGAACTCTTAAAGACGACGAGTTGCTCGTGCTTCAAGGATTTCAGAATGGGTTCGACGAGCATGAACGCCAGGCTGATTTGCGAGGCAATTGCGCGTCCGGTCGCGGAACCGCGCGACAGCAGAAATTTGAGAATCAACCGTTCAATGTCTTCGAAAGTTAGCCCGGCGGCATCGAGTGATTCGGGAGCCTTGGGAACAAACGGCCCGTCCGAGGGCTTCGGAGTGGGACTGAGCAGATTATCCACCCGGCTCAGCAACCCATTGATGGCCGCATTGTTGCGGGCCGAGGCGGGAGGCTCTGAAGGTTCGGTGGCAGGGGGAGTCGCGTTATCGGTCACGGCCTCCGCGGGCAACTCGGCGACCGCCACTGCAGCGTCTGTCGGTTCGGAGTCTGCCGGTTCCGGGGCAAACAGCGCAGCAGCAATCGAGGAATCAGCCCCTGTCGCAGAACTCGCGACTTTCACCAGTGGTTGAGCCGCGCCGGTGGCCGGTCCCGCGGCACGCAGTCGACCGATATTGGTCTGCAATTCTGCCAGGAACTCGGCCGGGGACAGTTTTCCAGGAGCAGTAGACATAGAAATTCGAGCTTCGGGGATTTTTTATTTGGGAGTTACGAGGCATCCTGCACGGGGTTCGGACCGAGATGCCTCGTCTGTTGCACAAAACCGACACAACGCTGGAAACCTACGTCACAGAATCGGGATCGTCAAAACAATTGCCGTGTGGGGAGGATATTCCCCGTGCCATAACCGCACTGTCGACTGGACGTTACGCGCCGAAAGCGGTCGTGCGACGATTTGAACTGCGGTGCTTTTTCATCACTTTTCCCATTGGGACGCTGGGCGACGAGCTTGGTGGGCAGACCCCGTACGCAAGTAGAAAGCCGGTAACAATCTAGCCAAATGCGATAAAAGTAGCCGCTACATGAATGGCCCTGAAAATCTTCGTGTCCTTTGTGACCTTCTGTTCAAAACGAATCAGATTGAAACAGAAGGTCACAAAGGGCACGAAGAAATGCGAAGAGTAGGGAAATGAAACCCACACACATCGCTCGGCTAAAGAGATATGAAAGCGGCGATGAATCGCCGCAGTCCAAATTTTCAGCCGCCCAGCGACGTCGCGTCCCCAAGAATCTCCCGCAATCGGCGGAGGGCTCGCAGGTGCCGCATGCCGGCGGCCGGTTGCGACAGGCCGAGAGCCTGGGCGACTTCGCTGTTGGATAGCTGCTCGACGTGGCGCATCAGGACAATCTCGCGGTCGTCTTCCTCGAGTTCTTCCAAGGCCTGATAAAACCGCTGCTGGAACTCTTTCCGCAGGGTTGCGGCGGCGGGGGTCAGTTCCTGGTCGCGCAACTGGGCTCCTAGATCGAGCGAGGAGCGCTCGCCGTCACCCCCCTGCACGAGCGATTGCTCGCGATCGGCACTGCGGCGTTTGGCGACGCGGTGCCGACGGTGCGTGTCGATCAGTTGATCCTTGGCCAGTTGCCGGAGCCACAAATGAAACGGCAGCCGGGGATCCTGCATATAATCGGTCAGCCGCTGGCTGGCTTCCAGCAGGACATCCTGCACGATGTCGCTGGCGTCGACCCGCTGGGAAATCACGCGATCCATCCGCAACTGCACCATTTGACGCAGCGACTGGCGATGCCGCTCCATCAGCAAGTTGACGGCCGTGGGCTCGCCCCCTTCGGCTCGGATCAGCAGTTCGTGAGTTTCCGTCGAATCAGGCCACATGGAGTTGTTGCTCGTGGGGAACGCCTGGGGCGAGAAACGCTCAGGCAGAGGCTATTATGAGCGAAATGCAATGCTGCAACAATGTCGAGGTTGGGGGAGATTGAAGCTCGCTTGCTAACCGTGGTACGATAAATCAGAGAACTGAACTTTAATAACAGCCCAGGCGGGCCCGGACGGCGTAAGCCCCGGGATTCTGTGGCCGATGCTGCCAGCCTGGGCAGCAGTGTTTTTCCAGGACGAAGAATCCGGGGGCTTACGCCGCCCGGCTCGCCTGATACTTTCTTAAATAGTTGGCTTGAAGGAATCGATACGGCAATGCGTTTTACGAAGATGCACGGGGCAGGCAATGACTATGTCTATGTCAATTGTTTTGCCGAACCGTTCCCCACCGATCCGGCGGCCCTGGCCATTGCGGTGAGCGATCGCCACAAGGGTATCGGCGCCGACGGGCTGATCTTGATTTGCCCGTCCGAGCAGGCGGATGCCCGCATGCGGATGTACAACGCCGACGGCAGCGAATCGGAAATGTGCGGCAACGGCGTCCGCTGCGTGGCGAAGTACGTTTACGATCATGGGATCGCCAAAAAGGAACTGCTGAAGATCGAAACCGGGCGCGGGGTGTTGTCGCTGCAACTCTTCATCGAGAAGGGAAAAGCCCAGCGAATCCGCGTGAATATGGGATC